>CAKUYM010000144.1 GCA_934716785.1 uncultured Bacteroides sp.
GGCAAGGGGACTCTGCAAAAAAACTCGTCCGAAACGGATGGGGAAACGGAGCAGGAGTTGAAGGCTCGCTTTGAGCACAGCCAGAAGATTCTTGACATCCGGCAGAAATATTACAAAAAGTACAGTGAGTTCTTGACGCAAAAACAAATTAAGCGGGTGTATGAACTGGAGCGGCAAATGATGAACCGTTTGGCTAAGCAGAAAGGCAAAGGCGGCAGGACCGAAGGTAAGAGACAATGACAGGTTTATTAGAGATGAAACATAGATTTTTAATTTTAGCATGGGCAGCAATGGTTGTTGCCCTTGCTTCATGTTCGAAAGAAGAAGAGAAAACAGAAGAGGTGGTAGACGAACCGGCGACTGAGGAGGTGGAGTTTACTTATGGGCAAGGACAGTATTCCGGTGTTGTTCTTCCTTACAGGAAGGCCGTGATTTCCGCATCCGATGAAGGTAAGGCGTCCTTGGTGCTGTATCTGCATGGCGGCACAAGCAAGGGTGCGGACAATGAAGCTCCCATAAAGGAGAAGGGAGTGGGGACGATAAGCAGCTATTTGGCATCGAATCACATCAAAGCCATGTTTGTGGTGCCGCAGTGTCCCAAAGATAAGTCGTGGGGCGGAAGCATGAATGAAGTGCTGTCGCAGTTGATTGCCGATTGTGTGGCAAGCGGTACTGTCGATACCGGACGTATCTACTTGATGGGTGGCTCTATGGGAGGAAGTGGCACATGGAGTATGCTGTCGGCCTATCCCTCTTTATTTGCTGCGGCTATGCCTGTGGCAGGAAATCCGGCAGGGTGCATAGCCGCTAATGTGGCAAGCACTCCGGTCTTTACCGTCATGGGTACTTCGGACAGAATTATGAACATAGACGTTGTTGAGGCTTTTGTGAACCAGCTTGTCGGACTGAAGGATGATGCCGTGTTGGAAATAGAAGACGGATGGACGCACGAAGTGACTTGTACCGAAAGTTATACAGATACCCGTCTCGGTTGGCTGTTCGGGCATACAAGGCAGAAGTAATAAATAAGTTAGGTACGAATGGCAAGCCATTCGTACCTGGTGAAATAGTATGCACGCGGTGCTACCTCTACTTAATCCTTTTTAGACTTAGACAACGTATGCGTCGTGCGCCAAAAGGTTCCTTTCACTTCGCGAGCCACCTCTTTCCAGCTCGGCATACTTTTCAAGGAACGGCGGATCGGAAAATCATAAAGCAGCAACAGTAAGAACAGGAAGATGCAGGCGTAAGCCACCCAACCGTAAATCTGCTTGATGCTCACTTCCATTATCTGACTGATAAAACCTTCCATATACTCACCGAGGTTGAACGGACTGCTGCTGAAAGACACACGGTCAATTGCCGCTCCGTAGCGTGCCAGATTGTCGGGAATGTAATAAGCCAATCCCTGCGCATAGACAGCACCGCCCAACACCCCGCCGACAACCATGTGGAGCATGTTGAACACACTCAGCCCCTGAAAGAAATGCTGGAAAGTCATAATCTCTTCCAAGCATACCATGAAAGTGGCGCTTAACACCGCATAGGCAAATCCCCGGCATACCGTTGGCAGATAGAGCTGCGAGATGTGAATGTCGGCAGATAGCGTCAGATAAAACCCTACCAGATAACCGATAAGTCCTATGAACCCGACAATGACAAGCCGCACGTAATTGTATTGTCTGACGTGCATCCACCAATAGGAGAACACACAGCCCGATATGATACCGATAATGGCAAACCAGTCCAATTGCACGCTTACCAGTTCTTCGTACTTCATCACCTCCTCATAGAACACCTCTTCCAGCACATGTTCCGTTGCGAGAAATGCCTCCACCAATGTGATCAGCCCCAATAAAGGCAGGAAATAGCGATAGCTCCATATCTTCGGCTCCAGGAACGGATGGCGGATGGTCATCATGCGCCAGATACAGAAAGACAGCGTAACGATAATTGCTACCGACAACTGCCGGATGACCGGACTGTTCCACCAGTCATACCAGTCACCGTAGTTGAAGAGAAACGCAACCTCTGCCAGCAAAGCCGCCCATAGCGCTGCTCCCAACCAGTCGATACCGAACAACGGAAATTTGCGCATAAACCGGAAATGCTTTACGCAAACGGTCTGTATCAGCAGGACTATTATCATCAATCCGGCAATGAGAAGATGCATATACGTCCAGTGATAATGATACATCAAGTAGGTTGTAATCAAGTCGGACAATTGCATACTGCCCAATATGACGATATGAAGCCAGGGGAAGAATACGGTAAAATCCCGCTTGGGCGTCATCCACAACTGGATGTTGGACATACATTCAAAAGTACCCTGAATCTTGCACATTCCCTCGATGAAACATATCAGCCACAATAGCGGCAGAAAAGTGATGTGCGGGGCTATCAGATTGCACAGCAGTACGCCCAATGCAGCCGATGTAAGCAGCGTCTTGTTCGTAAAACGGAACTTCATGCGGAACAGCAACGGGAAATAGATTGCCATGCCGGCAAGATTGGCGTACATACACATCATGATGTCCTCACGCATCAGCGCCATTCCGCCTACCATGTGATTCAATGCGCCCAAATACACACCGCCCGAAAGTTGGAAGGTGATGGCAATGAACAGATAAATCCACGGTTGCAGCTTCCGCGGCACGAAACTGCGGAACATGGGCATCACGAAAGGTCCATTTAAAACAGGTGCTCCCATAAAGTTAGTATTTCACCTCACATTCTACATTGAATCCGGCACGCAGGCGCTTCAAGTCATCCGCCTTGTTGCCTTTCAGACTGATGCGGACGGGGATTCGTTGTTCTACCTTCACGAAATTGCCGGTTGCGTTATCTTGAGGAATCATCGAGAAGGCCGCTCCCGTAGCATCGGAGATGGACTCCACAATCCCTTTGAAAGTGACTCCCGGCACGGCATCCGCTGTTATTTCCACATCGGCTCCTTCACGGATACGGGAGAGTTGTGTCTCGCGATAATTGGCAATCACCCATAGGTCACTGTTGTCTACGATATCCACCATCGTTTGTCCGGGCTGCACCAATTGTCCCTCCAAGATATCTTTTCTTCCCGTAGTGCCGTCGCACGGAGCGACAATGACCGTGTAGGAGAGATTCAGCCGGGCAAGCTCCAAAGCAGCTTCCGCCAGCCGGACACCGGCTTCATTTTGTCCCAACCGATGGGTCTGTTCGCTTTTTGCCAAAGAGGTTGATTGCTTGGCACGCGAAACCTGTTCGTAGCGTGCTTTGGCAGCCTCGTATGCGGTAAGCACATTGTCATACTGCTGTTTGGTCACAGCATCCTCTTTCAGTAGTTTCTCAAAGCGGGCCAGCTCACGTTTGGCATTTTCCATCTGCACACGCACCTCTTCGATGCCCGCATCGCTTACACTCAGGTTGTTTTGAGTGGTGGCAATGCCCACGGTAGTCGCTTGCCGTCCCGCAGTGGCATTGGCCAAATCCGCTTCCGCCTGTGCTACACGCAAGCGGAATTCCGCATCTTCGATAATGACAAGCGTGTCTCCTTTGCGTACCTGCTGATACTCTTCAAAACAAATCTTCTTGATAAATCCCGGCACACGGGTATTGATAGGCGTAATATGTTGCTTCACCTGCGCATTGTCGGTATATTCGATATTTCCCAGATGAATGAAACGGGAACAGACATAAACGGCACCGCCAACGAGAAAACAAAGAATCAGGATGTTGTATATAATCTTTTGGGTTTTTCTGACTATCATAATTTTATTCTATTTATAAAGTGAATGAGTGACTATCAAAGAGTATGTGTGATGTATTTCATCTTATAATAACTGTAAATCACGTTGATGCGTGCATTGACCAGATTCAGGTCGGCACTCAGCTTCATATTGCTGGCATCGAGCATATCCGTAAGCAGGGCAAGGTCGTTCTTGTAGCGATTGCTTGTTACGCTGTAATTCTGGTTGGCAAGCTCCACGCTTTTCTCCTGTGTGCGAAGATCGGTGAAAGAGGTCAGGAAATTGACATAATTGGCCTGTACTCCGTTCTCTATCTGCTCCTGTGCCAGTGAATATTCTTCTTGTGCCCGGCGCACGTTAAGTTTGGCTTGGCGCACTTTCTTGTTGTTCTTGAACAGAGAAGAAAGATTGTACTTGATGCCTACTCCTACATACCAATAGTTGAAGTTATTGTCAAGCACGGGGACTTCGATGGTGATGGGGCCGTCCAGATGCTCACCCGCCACAAGGGCTATTTTCGGGAGTAGTTCCGAGCGTTCCAGCTTCACTTTCTGTTCGTTCATTTTCATCGCCAATTGAGCTTGCTGCAGCCCCACGTTGCTTTGCGAAGCCAGCAGTTGCCAGTCGTTTTCAGTCAGTGCTTTCACCTCTTCGTCCAGCAACGTGGAGTCGGGGACGATTTCCGTTCCGGCAGGAAGATGCAGCGTAGTTACCAACTGGTGGTTCATTATCTTGCATGCGTCCTGCACCTTTGCCAGTTGTAGCTTCAAAGTCTCTTTTTGTAGTTCGTAGCGGGTGATGTCATTCTTCAGAGCCGTCCCCTGCGTGCGCCGGGCTTCCATATTGCGAATCACCTGCTCGGTCAAGTCAAGGTTCTTCTGCAATACTTGCACCTGATTATTCAGTTTGTACAAATCAAGATAGTAGCCGGTCAGCAGAAAACGTATCTCCTGACGGTTTTTCTGCCAGTCGAGCTCCGCCATCTGTTGTCCCAATTCCGCCAAGGAAATGCTACTGTTGATAGCTCCTCCGGCGTAGATGACCTGCTGCGCTTCCAGTGCAAAGTTGTTGCCGAAATGCGGCATGGGGATATTCTGCCCATTCTTGAAGTCGCGGTCCCACAGATACCCGTCGCCCAAATAACTGAAAGAAAGCGATGCGCCTATATCCGGCAAACGTTGTGATTTAGCAGCCTTCAAAGCCTCATCGGCAGCCTCCTTTCCGGTTCTGTATGTTTGGATACTCTGACTGTTCTCGTCTGCCAGACGGAACATCTCGTTAATGCCCAGCACTTTTCTGTCGAGTGTCTGGGCAAATAAACCCTGGCTGCATAGCACTGCGCATAGCGGCACTATGAGCCATCTTTTTTTGCTCATAAAATGAAAAGAAATTTAGTTGATAATGGAAATAATGGTAAATATACGCTCCCGTATCCTACCTCTCTTGAAGAGGGAAAAATGGGAATTCCGTGTTGCGATAATGCGATAAGTGGAATTCGGATGGAAAGTTATCAAATTTGTACAGCTACACCCCAGCCGTGGAAGTCATGCACTTTATTCTTGTAGCGAATGGAAATTTGATAATACTTCAGTTTCATTTTGATACTTGTTTTCTATATTTTTCGGAGGGCAAAATTACGGAAAATATCAGGTAAGTTGTAACCCTATATATGTGCAAATATAATGTTTTTTAACGGTTGACGAGACGTGGGTTCATGTAGGAGAGACGAGACAAGGATGTAGGAGACAGGGAGAGTACATGTACAAGAGTGGATAGACCCGGATACTTGATTGGGGATAGTAATGTACTACAAGTATGCAATGCTGGTACTACATTCAATAACTTTGGATGCAGTGTTCGGTTCGTTCCACCTTGGTGGAACTAAAGAAACACCCGGGTGGAACTAAAGGGAAACCTTGGTGGAACTAAAGGAACACATAGGTGGAACGAATAACAATTAGCAAGCGGATTGCTTGATATCCGCAGTCCGACTGTCTCAATGAGGCTTGTTCTCCCGTTCGCTATTTACAGTTGTCGCTGAATCATATCGAATACTTGCTCTGATACTCTTTCGGAGAAATCCCTTCGTGGCGTTTGAAGTATCTTCCTAAATAAGACTGATCCGGAAAACCGAGTTTGTCTGCTATCTCCTGTATCGTCAGTTCGGTAGATTGCAGCAACACCTTTATCTCCAGGATGGCGAAGTCGTCGATAATCTTTTTGGCGGAATCGCCCGTCACGCTGCGGCAGATTCCCGTCAGATACTTGGTAGAGATGCAGAGCTTGCCGGCGTAGAAACTCACTTCCCGCTGGGAGATGCAGTTTTCGTGCACCAAGCCGATGAAATGCTTGAATATTTCATCCTGACGGCTTCCTCCTTCTATCTCCTGCTTGTCGAAATATCGGTAACACTTATCATAGATATCCAGCATGAACGACTGGAGATGATTCTTGGCAATCTGATTTCGAAAGCGGTTCTCGCGATCGTTGTAGATGGCCTTTGTGGCATGAATCAGGCTTTTGATGGCTCCCGTATTCTCTTTGGGAAGCACATAGCACGGATGCTCCTTTATGAACCGGAAAAAGAACGGTTCGAATCGCATGCAGGCTTCCATGAACATCTCTTTTGGGAAACCGAAGTAAGATGCACGGAAGTCATTGCTATAACCGTTGATGCGGATAATGGTTCCCGGCAGGAGCACCACTTGGGTGTTTTCCGTGATTTCATAATCCTTCAAGTCGATCGTGGCATGCACCCACCCGCTCCGGCAGAAATAAATGCCACCCCCTTCCAGTTTCCACAGGTGGTGCGTGAGCGGTGTCAGGTTTTCATTAACTCCGGCGATGAAAGGTTCGCGAAGTACGGCCAGGTTAGAGTCTCTTTCTTCCATATAGTACACTTTCTTTTCTGCAAAAATAGGACTTTTTTGCTAAATATTAGCTTTGATGTTCCGAAAATGAACAAAACTGTAGATACTATGTTGAGTTTTCTACGACGAAAAGAGACTACCTTTGCCGCGTTCTAAAAAATATATTAAATAGGTAACACAATGAGTAAAAAGATTAGTAAAGTGAAGCAGGGGCTATTGTTGCTCTGCTGTCTGATTGCTGCGACGGGATGTAAGCAAGCTCCACCGGTACAAATGGAGGCTGAATACGAAGTAATGACTGTATCTCCGGCCGACCGGATGATTTCGAGCACCTATTCGGCAACTATCCGCGGACGTCAGGATATAGACATCTATCCTCAGGTGGGTGGTACGCTGACTAAGGTATGTGTGACGGAAGGTCAACGGGTGAGGAACGGACAGACGCTGTTCATCATCGATCAGGTGCCGTATGAAGCTGCCTGGCAAACCGCAAAGGCGAACGTTGAGGCTGCACAGGCGTCCTTGGCCACCGCGCAACTGACTTATGACAGCAAAGAGGAACTGTATAAGGAAAATGTGGTTTCCTCTTTCGACTTGAGCACGGCGAAGAATTCTCTGCTGGCTGCCAAAGCACAGTTGGCACAGGCAAAGGCACAGGAGGTGAACGCGCGCAACAATCTTTCTTATACTGTAGTGAAAAGCCCGGCAGACGGGGTGGTAGGCACGTTGCCCTACCGTGTAGGGGCATTGGTAAGCTCTGCTCTTCCGGAGCCGTTGACTACCGTCTCCGATAACTCGGATATGTACGTCTACTTTTCTATGACGGAGAATCAGTTGCTCGGACTGATTCGCCAATACGGTTCCAAGGAAGAAGCATTGAAAAGCATGCCTGCCATCGACTTGCAACTGAATGATAAATCGGCTTATCCCGAACAGGGGAAAATCGAATCTATCAGTGGGGTTATCGACCGTTCGACAGGTACTGTCAGCTTGCGTGCCGTATTCCCCAACAAGGAAGGACTGCTGCATAGCGGTGGTGTGGGAAACGTGATTGTTCCCGTTCAGAAAGCGGGTGCTTTGGTTATTCCGCAGGCTGCAACTTTTGAAATTCAGGATAAGCGATATGTATATAAGGTAGTGGACGGTAAAGCGCAGGCAAGCATGATTCAGGTGACACGTGTGAACGGTGGACGCGAGTTTATTGTTGACGAAGGCTTGGCATCGGGAGATGTAATTGTGGCTGAAGGGGTAGGATTGCTCCGTGAGGGTACGCCTATCAAAGCCAAGGCAGCAACGCAGGCTGCTGCTCCGATAACTACAGAAAACTAAACAGAGGAGGAATCATTCATGAATTTAAGAACCTTTATAGAACGCCCCGTATTATCGGCAGTCATCTCTATCACGATTGTCGTAGTGGGCATCATCGGGCTGGTGAGCCTGCCCGTTGAGCAATATCCCGATATTGCTCCGCCTACCATTATGGTGAGTACCACCTATTATGGTGCCAGTGCGGAAACTTTACAGAAAAGTGTAATCGCACCGCTGGAAGAGGCTATCAACGGTGTGGAGGATATGACATATATGACCTCCACGGCTACCAACTCCGGTACGGTGAGCATCACCGTTTACTTCAAGCAGGGCACCGACCCGGATATGGCTGCCGTCAACGTGCAGAACCGTGTGTCTCGTGCCACGGGACAGCTCCCGGGTGTGCCCACGTCCAAGCGGCAGACCAGCATCTTGCAGATGTTCACGCTTTCGAGCCCGGACGATAGTTATGATGAAAACTTTCTGTCCAATTATTTGAGCATCAATATAAAACCGGAGGTCCTACGTATCACCGGTGTGGGCGACCTCATGATTATGGGTGGCGAATACAGTATGCGTGTGTGGATGAAGCCGAGCGTGATGGCGCAATACAAACTGATTCCATCGGATATCACGGCGGTGCTTGCCGAGCAGAATATAGAATCGGCAACGGGTTCGTTCGGCGAAAACTCCGACGAGACTTATCAGTATACGATGAAGTACAAAGGACGTCTGATTACTCCGGAAGAGTTTGGCGATATCGTCATCCGCTCAACGGACAACGGCGAGGTGCTGAAACTGAAAGATATAGCCGATATACAATTGGGACAGGACAGTTATGCCTACCACGGCGGTATGGACGGACATCCGGGAGTCTCCTGCATGGTGTTCCAGACGGCAGGATCCAATGCTACTGAAGTAAACCAGAATATCGACAAGTTCCTTGAAGAAGCTCGCAAGGATCTTCCGAAAGGAGTGGAGCTGACTCAGTTGATGAGTTCGAACGACTTCCTCTTCGCTTCCATCCATGAAGTGATAAAGACGTTGATTGAGGCCATCATCTTGGTGATTCTCGTGGTGTATGTTTTCTTGCAGGATTTCCGTTCCACATTGATTCCTTTGGTGGGAATTATCGTATCGCTGATAGGTACGTTTGCCTTTATGGCGATGGCAGGATTCAGTATAAACTTGCTGACTCTGTTTGCGTTGGTGCTCGTTATCGGTACGGTGGTGGATGATGCCATTGTCGTCGTCGAGGCAGTGCAGGCGCGGTTCGACGTGGGATACCGGTCGTCCTATATGGCAAGTATCGATGCGATGAAAGGTATCAGCAATGCCGTTATCACCTCTTCGTTGGTGTTCATGGCGGTATTTATTCCGGTGTCTTTCATGGGCGGCACTTCCGGTACGTTCTATACGCAGTTCGGTCTGACGATGGCGGTTGCCGTAGGTATTTCGGCAATTAACGCGTTGACGCTGAGTCCGGCTTTGTGCGCATTGCTACTGAAACCTTATATCAACGAAGACGGCACGCAGAAGAATAATTTTGCGGCACGCTTCCGTAAGGCGTTTAATTCAGCCTTCGATGTGATAGTCGAGAAATACAAGAATGCCGTGTTGTTCTTTATCAAACGCAGATGGCTCACTTGGTCGCTGTTGGCTTGCTCCGTAGTATTGCTTGCCTTCTTGATGAATACGACCAAGACCAGTCTGGTGCCCGACGAAGACCAGGGAGTAGTGTTTGTCAATGTCAGTACGGCGGCAGGTAGCTCCTTGTCTACCACCAATGAGGTGATGGATCGTGTGGAGAGTCGTTTGCTGGGCATCCCGCAAGTGGCACACGTACAGAAGGTGGCAGGCTACGGATTGCTTGCCGGACAGGGAAGCTCGTTCGGTATGTTGGTGCTGAAACTGAAAAACTGGTCTGAGCGTCCGAAAGAGGAAGACAATGTGCAGGCGGTTATCGGTCAGATATATGGTCGCACGGCAGATATCAAGGATGCGAGTATCTTTGCTATCTCTCCGGGTATGATTCCGGGCTACGGTATGGGTAATGCGCTGGAGCTCCACATGCAGGATAAGATGGGCGGTGAAGTGACCGATTTCTTCACGACTACCCAGCAGTATCTGGGAGCGTTGAACCAGCGTCCTGAGATTTCGATGGCTTATTCTTCGTTCGATGTCCGCTATCCGCAGTGGAAGGTAGAGGTGGATGCCGCCAAATGTAAGCGTGCAGGCATCACGCCCGATGC
>CAKUYM010000145.1 GCA_934716785.1 uncultured Bacteroides sp.
CCACGAGTCTTTCATATACTTTTCTACTGAAGCGAGTTTCTGTTCTATCACTCCTCTTCCTTTTTCACCAGCCAAGTCCATGACTTCGTTCCACTGTTCTTTCGGATAGGTGAGATAGCAAGCCGTCACCTCAGCAATATCTTCACTTGGCTGACTACCCGCATAAGGCGTGACAAACCCCAAAGGAGCAACGCTCGACAGACTCCGGTTTTGCCATCCGGTAGGTGTATAATCGCCTGCACTGATCTTGTCGTACTCTACCGGATAATTCTTTTTCTGATGAAGAATATGGGCAAACTCATGGTGCATCACCTTAAAATAATACTCATTCATGCGGTCTATATTGGACAGATCAAGCCAATTGCCCATATACAGAGTCACTTTCAGCCCACCTTCAGCAGTTCCTAAGGTTATCGTTCCCTTATCCCATGATGCGGAACCTATGACATGGATCACTTTCGGAGCACACGTACGGGTAAAGGCAACTCCGCCCACTTCATCATAAGCCTCAAGCCAGCAGTGTTTCACTATTTTTGCCAACTTTACGCTCAACCAGAAATCTGCAGGAACAAGATTGTGAGTATAATCGGACTCAATATGTTCCATCCGATATTTAAAGTCAATATTGTAGGGATTGATATAGTTCTCAAGCAACCAACGGTCAAACTCACTCCGTTCCTGCTCAGACACATCAAAAATACTTTGATCCGTCAAATCATCATTCTGGCAAGCAAGGAAACTGCCGGCTACCAGAACACAAAACAAATATATATACCAGTTTTTCATAATCAATTCTTTTTTATCTAACAGTAAACTATCTTGGATTAGGCTGCATGCCAGCTTCTATAACAGATGTCGGAATCTGAACTGCCTTACGAAGGTCGTGAGCTTTCAATACAATAGGAGCATCATTCTCTATGTTATGAGAAATCTCAATGCCGAAACGCTTGATATCCTGCCACCTCTCCCCTTCATGCACAGTCTCGATACGACGGGCATGGATGACAGCTTTGAGCAGATTTGTCTGCAATCCTGTCTCCAAGGCAAAATTAGGATTAAGCGGTTTGCCATTAGTTGCGGGATCTACGGTTTCATAAAAAAGATTCAACTCTTCCTTGCCCGGAATGCTAACTGCATTTTTGATGCGATACCAATATTGCAAATCAGTCACAGCCGCATCATATTGTCCGGAAAGCACATAAGCCTCGGCACGATTCAACAGCGTTTTGTCAGAAGTGAAAGCGAACGCGACCTGACGCCCATAATAGCTGCCTGTAATGGCATTAGCTATTTCTTGAAACTGATCCATCTTGGGGACAAATATAGACTGGTCGCCATATCCCAAAACCGTTTCATATACTTTCAAACTTCCATAAGGGCCACTCGACCAAATTGTCTGTTTCTCGCAAATCTCACGGCTATGCCCATAGCGATAGGCAGACTTATAATTGCTTCCCCACCATGACAGCATTTGTTGCAGCATCAGATTGGCAGGCTCATCGCTACTGATATACGCCAATGTATATTCCTTTGAACTCGGAAACTGAGCATAACCTCCCATGTCTCTCAATACTGCCGACGGATCCTTGCCAATAGCTTCTGTCGCATAACGAACCACCTTATCAAACTTATTATAAAACAAATTGAATTGTGCGGCAAAAGCATAGGCTGCATTATGATTGAAATGATATAAAGGTACATCATAGGCCTCGGAGCTTATCAATGGCAATCCTGCTTCAATATCCTTATCTATCAATGCATAAGTTTCTGCCAATGTGCCACGTTCATAACGTACCCCCACAGTCGTTTCCGGAGCCGTGATATAAGGAATCCCCAAGTTAGTAGCCGCATCATCGCCATAAGCCATACAAAATATCTTAGCTAAAGTAAAATGTCCGTATGCACGGCACATCAAAGCTTCCCCTTTATAAGGTTGCGCATCCTCCGGATCTCCTAATTCCTCAATGGCCTGCAATGCTTGATTAGCAGCAGCAATCGCATTATAACATCCGTCCCACAGATATCTTGGTGTATCTTGGCTTATGTCGGTCATTACCTCCCAGTAGTAACTTTGCATCAGTAGATTGGAAGGGAAGCCATATTTTTCTCCATTATCCATGCGGTTGTCCGACATAAACTCTTCCATTTGTATAGATGAAGCCGTAGAATAGGCAGACATCAGCAAATCTTTCACTTTCTTTACAGAATTCAATTCCGCACGCTGGTCGGGCATAGTATCCAAATAACTTTCACACGAAGTTATTATACCTGAAAAGACGAACACCAGTAATAGTATTGTTCTATTTTTTGTTTTCATATAATTCAACTATTTAAAATCCAACTTTCAATGTCAATGTAAACTGTTTGGGAACAGGGGCCGACACACCACCGGAGCGGAAGAATTCGGGATCCTGTCCATTCAATTTCGAATCAGCATAAAGCAAGGCAAGATTTGTGCCCTGTATCTTCAATCCGACACTACTGATAGGGGTAGTTCTCAGCCATTCTTTCGGAAAATCGTAGGAAAGAGAGACTTCTTTCAAGCGCACAAAAGCACCACTGGCAATACGTGCAGTAGAATAGTTATACGAATTGTAGGCAATGCTCAGATTTGCATACTGATTGCGTTCAAAAGAACTTGCCAGAACAGGAATATCCGTCACCTTTTCATCACCAGGAAGAGCCCAACGGTTTTTGAAGTCTTTCGGAGTGGCATCCAAGTCGCTATACGAGGAACGGAACATCGGATCCAAACGGACTTTGTTGCCTCCCGAATAAGTGACAAACACATTTAAACGAAAATTCTTATAAGTAAAGATATTACCAACACTTCCTGTCATAGTCGGGTCTGTAGGACCTTCATACTTAAGGAAATCCACGTCCGTTGATTGCTGCAAGTTCAAACTGCCGTAATTTGCTTTTGTGACAGTGTTTCCGTTAAAGCTGAATATTGGAAAACCATCAGAATCCAAACCTTCGAACGGGATAGAAAACAAGCCGCGTACCGGATATCCTTCACGGGCAAAGCCAATACCGGAGATTAGATCAAACACACGCGAACGTGATTTAAAATCGGTTACTTCAGTTTTATTGTATCCGAAAATAAAGTCTGTTGACCACTGGAAGTTACGGCTTTCGATATTTCGGGTAGAAAGGGTAAATTCAAAACCATGAGACTTCATTGAGGCCACATTTGCCATACGCTCTACCGAGCCGCCGACACCTTGGGTTGTAATTGCGCCAATCAGATCATAGTTATCACGCTTATACCACGCAGCCTCGAAATTGATACGATTATCAAGAAATCCCATGTCTAATCCAATATTCAACTCATGCTTCTTTTCATAAGTCAAATCGCTGTTTTCAGGGTCTATAATCTTTAATCCCGATTCAGAAACACCAGCCGAAGGCCGCCAAGGAGTATAACTGTTTATTATAATCTTAGAGTTAGACACACTGCTCGGACCCACATCTGCCGTCAAACTATAAGATGCCTTCAATGTAAAATGAGACAAAGCGGGTTCAAGTTTCTTGAAGAACTCTTCTTCATGCATATTCCATGCCCCGGCAATATTCCAAGTAGGCAACCAACGGGCCGAACGAGACTTTCCAAGGCGATTGGAACCCTCATAACGGCCTGTACCTGTTATGATATATCTTCCTTTATACGAATAAGTGGCAGTCCCGAAAAAAGCGACATTGCGCTTCTTGGTATTAGTAAGGTCATAATAGTCCGTATTGCCTTCACGGAGTTTTTTGAAAGCAAGGTAATCAAAGAAAGGTATTTCACCATTCTCATACTGCATACCCCACCCGTCAAAACTATTCGACGTACGATCTTGGGCATTAGACTCCATACCTGCATAGACATTGACAATATGCGTATCGTTGAACACATCATTATAAGAAGCTGCAGCACGAAAATCATAGCTCAACATTTTGTATTGTGCCGTATTGTAGAAACCTCCTTTAGGTAAGATGGATACAGGAAGCGCATAAGGATCATCCGGGTTCTTATAAAGCCATGAATTACGGTTGATAATAGTACCATCTCCCATAGCCCGATATGCCAAAGCCTGATTTGAATTTTCACGTATTTTGTGTTCTTGTGATGTGGCGGAATACTTCAAAGCCCCCAAAGCACTCAGTTCTAACTTATGGAAAAGTTTCCACTTCAATTCTGCCTGAAACTTCAGGTCAATAACATCCAAAGAGATATTATTGGCATTCAGCTCATTGAAAATATTAAAATCAGAGTAATTACGCATATAATACTGGTCCGGATCAAGGGTTCTCGAAGTATTCAGAGCATAACTATAAGGATTGATGTCAAACCCACGGCTCACCGTACCGGAAGCTGCATCGGAACTCTGCCCCAGTGTTCCCGGAGCTTTCTGCTGACGATAGGAGGCATTAGCAATCACGTTAAGGGATAAGTCCTTAACTATCTTATAACTATTGTTTAAATTGGCCGTATACCGTTGTACCTTGTTTTGCAACATCCAACCGGGATCCACCATAGCACTCACAGAAACGTAAGAAGTGGATTTCTCCGTACCGGTAGCGTAGCTGATAGAGTGATTCATCATGATGGCATTGCTGAAAAGTAGGTCAAACCAGTCCGTGTTTCTGTATTCGGCCTCACGCAAATAAGCATTCTGAGCTTCAGGAGTTTGAGCTAAGCCATACATTCCATTAGTCTTGTCATACCAGTTGTTCAACTGATACATTTTGCCATATACCCCACTGTTGGAAGCACGATATACACTGGCAAAGTTCAAATCACCTTTATCGCGCATTTCTTTATAAATGCCCATTTGGTCCTGAGAATTCATCAAATTGAAGTTCTTGTAAGAAGGCTTCATTCGCATTGTAAACTCTCCCGTATAGCTCAATCTGCTCGTGCCTGCCTTGCCTTGCTTAGTAGTAACAACAATCACACCCGACATTGCACGCGCTCCATAAATAGAAGTTGCCGAACCGTCTTTTAAGATTTGGAAGCTTTCGATATCATCCGCATTCAGTCCTGCAATAGCCGAGCTAATCAAAGTAACCGCATCTCCCGAAGATAATTGATCGGCACTGACTTCTACAACATCGTCCATAATGACACCGTCTACCACCCACAATGGTTTGGAATTACCATAAATAGATGTAGCTCCACGAACCCTAATCTTAGGAGCTGTACCGAAAGTTCCGGATACATTCTGAACAGATACTCCGGCAGACCGTCCTTCCAATCCACGGCTGATATCAGGCAAGCCATCCAGTTTTACACTTGCAGCAGTCAAACGGTCGGCTGCCCCGGTAAAGAGGCGTTTGTCTACTTTTGTCATACCTGTAACAACAACCTCTTCCAATACTTCCGCATCCGGTCGCATAATAACCTTAATCGTACCAGTTTTAATGGGGACATCCTGTGTCTTCATTCCAATATAACTGATTTTCAAAGTTCTAGCAGAACTTAATATTAAATCTTATTTCCTTTACATATTTAGGAATAATTGTAAACAAAATATTCCAAATACCTGTTATCAATATGATATTTGCAATTCTTTATTTTGCCAACATTTCAGAAAAGTTGAAAAAGGGACAAATAACAAACTATCTACGGCTTATCTGCCGGTTGGAGACATATATGCAACAACTGCAATGTGTATATTCTAACTATATCTGATATTTTCTGAAAAAAATATGTTATTCATAATAACGTTTGTACCGCATAATGACAGGCATATTTGCTCTTTTAATCCATTTTTTTAATCCTAATGGGACATAGGTTCTTTCCATGATCCAGAGAAATGCATTTTATTCTTTAAGCAGCGGCTTCCCTTTCAGATTCATCCCCTACGCTATCTGTTAAATCCTAACTTCGAGAAAACGTTAATACTTATATTTTTTGCCTCTCCTCAGACCTCATCAGATTCCCTTCATTTTTCATAAAAAGCGGCATACCTTATTAATAATGACAATATGCTATCAAATGTATAATATGTTCTCTCTGTGGGAAATATATAAAGCAGATACCTATCTAATTATCCCGCAAATTAATTTCATTCTTTTTTTGTTGTTTTGCTTTGTTTTTAATAAAATGTGCTTATTTTTGCAAAACGCCTATATAAACAAACAATAATTATATTAACCAAAAATTTAGGGAGCGTATGAAAAGAAGATTTGTGTTGTTATTGGCCTGCTTATTGGCAGGAATTGGCTTGATGATTGCCCAAACACCCAAGGAAATCACAGGCATTGTCATCTCGGAAGAGGACAACCAGCCTGTTGTGGGGGCATCTGTGTTAGTAAAAGGCACAACTATTGGTGCAACTACCAATGTGGACGGAAAGTTCATAATCAGTAATGTACCAAGTTCTGCTAGTACTTAAGTACCCCCTCAGACACTGCCACAACAAACAAAAGTTCATATTATCCCTCTCAAAACAGCTCGAAAACAGCCATTTATTTCTACCCGAAAACAAAGTGGGAACCCCCATATAATCTACGGAAATTCCCACTTTTCTACTATTTTATGCCCTCAAATGTGATACTAATATTCTACCGAAAGCGGAGCATGTAATTTTTGAGCATATTCGGCCATATATTTATTCCATACATCGATAGTCTTGATGGCAGCCTTATTCCATGCGGAGCCCCAGTAATAAGTATACTCAGAACCCGGTTCATATTCGCTGATAGCCAATACATGACCATCGGCTCCTCCACGTTCCTTCTTCTCGCCTTCAGAGAAAAGAACTGTCTTAGCCTCTTTTACCGGTGCGGGGAATGCAGCGCCGACAAATATCTTGCCGCTGCTACCGTCGCGCTCTGTGGTAGGATCCACATAAGTGATGTAGCCGTTCTCGGCATCTGCCGTGACTACGCCATCCGGCTCACGCAAAACAAGTCCGGTGGTTACAGGCATTGCTTCCTTCAGATTGGTGTATGAAATCACAGTCTTATTGAGATATGAGCCTGCATCCAAAGAGATGACACGTGTTTCTACCACATTGGAATCTCCACGAACCACCAACGGATTGAACTCTAACTTCACGGTGAAACGCAACGGACCGTTGTCAAGAATCTCCTGCGTGCGATAACAATAAGGATAGATAATGGTATCACCCGCCATCAGAGCCGACGTGCCGCAACCCAACGTGGGACCTACCGCATAGCAGTCCATACCGAAACCATGGTCGATATGATAAGAGATGGAACGTCGCAGTTCGGAAGCTGCTTTCGGGTCTGTCTTTTGCAATTCGGCTATTTTAGCACGCAATTCCTTGCTCAGTTCTTTTTCGTACATGCCTTCAAGAATAGGTTCTGCGGTGTTGTACTTCGTGAAGAGGTCATAGCCGAAACCACGTTCGCCTTTTGCTTGGAGAGCAGGACCATAGGCACGATAACCACCCAGGTCGTTCTCCCATGCAATGTCGTCCAAACGTTCGGGATAATACTTGCCGCAAGCAACTACATTGAAAGCCTCCGGAGTGCCCGGCTGGATAGTATAAACAGACTTGCCGTTTGCAGCCACCGTAGCGGGGAAAATAACTTTCTCATCATACGTCACTTGATATGCCACTTGCTGCCCGTCAACGTCAAGCACTACGATCTGTGCTGTATCCGCCAGCTTCAGTCTGTCTACGACATCACTCATCGGTATCTCAACCATCTCGCCGGTGCGTCCCAATGCCAAGGGATTGGTCACGGTGACCGTCATTGACGGTTTGCTGTCTGCACAGGAGGAAGCGAAACCCGCCAAAGCCGCAGTCAACAGAATAAATATCTTTTTCATGATCGATTGGTTCTTTATCAAAAATTGATTGGTTCTTGTTATTATTGTTTTTTATCAGATTTCAGATAAAAGATTAAGGTGACAGATGAAAAGAGGATGCTCTTTGCCATTCTATCACCTTACCGGATTAACTTCTTATCTTATAATCCTATCTTGATTATTTCGGCTGTTTTCCGATATAAGCAAGGATACCACCATCTACATAAAGGATGTGACCGTTGACAGCATTGGATGCTTCAGAAGCAAGGAATACGGCAGGACCTGTCAATTCTTCGGGTTGCAACCAACGACCTGCAGGAGTCTTGGCGCAGATGAATGAATCGAACGGGTGACGGCTTCCATCCGGTTGTTTCTCACGAAGAGGAGCAGTTTGCGGAGTAGCGATATAACCCGGGCCGATACCATTACACTGGATGTTGTATTCACCGTATTCAGAGCAAATGTTACGAGTCAGCATCTTCAGACCACCCTTAGCGGCAGCGTATGCAGATACAGTCTCACGACCCAGCTCAGACATCATAGAGCAGATGTTGATGATTTTACCGGCACGCTTTTCCATCATGGCAGGCAACACAGCCTTAGCTACGATGAACGGAGCGTTGAGGTCGATATCGATTACTTTACGGAAATCGGCAGCAGCCATCTCGTGCATAGGGATACGACGGATGATACCGGCGTTATTTACAAGAATATCAATTGTTCCCACTTCCTTGGCAATAGTAGCAACCATAGCCTGAACAGCCGGTTCGTCTGTCACGTCGCATACATAGCCGTGAGCTTTAATGCCTTTTTCTGCGTAAGCAGCCATACCTTTGTCTACCAACTCCTGATTGATGTCGTTGAAACAAATTGTTGCACCTTGTTCTGCAAATGCAGAAGCGATAGCAAAACCGATACCATAAGAAGCACCTGTTACGAGAGCTACTTTACCTTCCAAAGAAAAATTCAAAAACTTGTTCATAATTTTTTGTTATTAAATTAAGAAAACTTATGTAGTTGTTTATTTCAAATCTGTTATCAATGAGAAATCCTGATCGCCGTAATCGAGGTTCTCACCGCCCATACCCCAGATAAAGGTGTAGTTGTGGGTGGCTGCGGCCGAGTGGATAGACCATTCGGGCGACAGGACGGCCTGGTCGCCTTTCATCCAGATATGGCGTGTTTCGTTTACTTCGCCCATAAAGTGGCAGATGGCGTGGTCTTCGGGAATCTCAAAGTAGAAATAGGCCTCCATGCGGCGGCTGTGCACGTGGGCGGGCATGGTGTTCCATACACTTCCCGGAGCGAGTTCGGTCATACCCATCTGAAGCTGGCAGGTAGGCAGCACCTGATTGACCAGCATCTTGTTGATGTTGCGATGGTTGGACCCTTCCAAAGAGCCCATTTCAGCCACAACCGCATCGGCTTTCGTCACCTTGCGGTCGGGATAGTTGCGATGGGCTGTCAGCGAGTTGAAGTAGAATTTGGCGGGATGGGCGGCATCCTTGCTTTCGAAAGTCACCTCGCGGTCGCCCGAACCTAAATAAAGGGCTTCCTTATAATCAAGTTCAAAATGAGCGTTGCCGGCTTTTACGATACCCGGACCGCCCACATTGTAAATACCAATCTCACGGCGCGTCAGAAAGAAAGGAGCCTTCAGCGGATCAATCGCTTCGAGCGTCAGCACCTCTCCTACCGGAAGAGCTCCACCCACTACCATACGGTCGTACATGGAATATACCATATTTACTTCATTGGGGACAAATATCTTTTCGATTAAGAAATCTCTGCGAATTCTTGTTGTATCGTAGCTTTTCGCATCCTCAGGATGCGCAGCATAGCGAATTTCATAGTTCGTCTTCATACTTTATTTATTTATAATTATCGAATAAGTACTCTTCCTGATGCACGTCGTTTACGTACACGATGCAAAAATAATAAAAGAAAACGGGTTTACCTTGCAATTTTGTTCTAATTATCCTCCAAAAATGTCCATTATTATTGCAATGCATACTTTTTTAACTAACTATAATACGAATCGAGAGGCATTTTCACCTAATTAAGAATAGATAGGAAAGAGAAGAGTAAAAGGTGGTTTTTCTAAATTCCGGGGACAAGCTTTCAATAATAAAAAGGAACAATAGAAAGTATTTTATCAAATTATCGAGAGCATTAAGTACTTCTTTCCGTTAAAATTACATAAATAGACAAAGACAAATGATAACATTAATTATTATATGTTAGCCTTGCAGTGGCTTGGATAAGCAACTTAATTGCAACAAGAAACCACATATATACAACTTATGGTTATAAATAGGGTTCGCTGAATAAATCATTTCAAATTAATCGCAGAGATTGTCTGAAATCAAAAAATCCGACAATCTCAT
>CAKUYM010000146.1 GCA_934716785.1 uncultured Bacteroides sp.
CCCCACACGGTTAGTGTATCTCCCCATCGAGTTAAAATTCAGCGAAAATTTCCCCAAACGCTTCCACCAATTCGCACCTCCATATGTATTCCAGTTGCCGTTAATATTGACAGGATACGTTTCCCGCCCACCGGTCTGTACGTCATAGAGCACCACTTGCGTTACGCTGTTCTGCTCCCCCGCCCATCCCACGTTGGCCGATATGCCTTTGGAAGGATACTGATAACTCAACCGGATATTATGAGTGAACATCTGCTTCAGATCCGGATTTCCACGAGTGATATACAACGGATTGCTGTTATCCGTCAGTGGCATCAAGCTCGACAAAGAGGGCTGCTGCGTCCTACCGTTATAATTGAGATTGATACTCATCTCCTTTTTCTGCCATCCCAACCAGAGCATAGGCTGATAATCAGTGACGTGCATAGTAGTATCCGCATGAAGTTTCCCTACTTTCCGGTCGACGGTACGTTTTTGCGGAATAATGCCCAATGACGCATTGACCATCCATGTGTCATCCGAATAATTGAACCCGACATTCAAGTCATGACCGTTGCTACGACTATGGCTCCGGTTACTCAGGCTATCCACATATCCGGTCTCATAACCGGAAGGCAACTCTCCTAAAGCATCCGGTCGGGCCAATGAAGACAATTCGTATGTAGAGCGGTTACTCCGTTCATACCGAGTGCTCCAGCTATATGCCGCTCTGAAATGCATCTTTTTGCCGACAGGCTGTGTGAAGTTTACTCCCGCTTTCCATGAATTATTCCGCCGGGGAGATTTCAAATACTGGTTACGGTAAAGCACGGAATCATTGCCCAGTTTATCCTTCAGCTTGAAATACGTAGTCTGTGACAAGGAGAAACCCTCGCCATCCCCCTGCGAATTCGAATTCGTGATATTCAGCCCCAAGGAAGTACCCCTCTCGTTCAGACGCCGCATAATTCTCACTCCCCAATTGTAATTGGATGATTTGTCATCGGACAGCGAACGGTTCTCACTGCGATTCACCTTTATATTTTCGGGAATAGATTCAAAATCATCAAAGAGCCTTTCATGATTCACATCAGGCGAGGCGTCAAAAGAAGCACTCTGGCTACTACTTTCACTTTTATTGGGCGAATATCCGAATGTCCCGTCGAAATGAATACGTGTGCGTTTATCCACCTCCCAGTTCCCCACCAAACTCGAATTCACAGACCGTGCTGTAGAATTTCCCTCATTGGCGGACGCCGAGTACTGGTTGCCGGTCTTTAAATATTGCTCCTGATACGTAGAGCTCACATTTCCATTACGGTTGAGATTATAATTCACGTTTCCGTTCAACGTAAACTTCTTCCCGAATTTACGTGTCATATTCATTCCGACGGAATTGTTTATATTGTCCTTGTAGGTGCTGTTCATATAGCGATTGGTAGACCGTGCTACAAAAGAGAAGTTCTGTCCGTCCCTACTGAAATAATTCACCTGCCCTTCCAAATCCTTCTTCTGATGGTTTCCGTATCCCACTGTCGCATTTGTGAGCCAAGTCTTGTTCAACTCCTCTTTAGTTTGCAGGTCGAGCACATATCTCTTCTCCCCCGAACTGATGCCCGTGAACTCCTCCTCTTTGGATTTCTTGTCATAGACCTTCAACTTGCTGATCAGATTTGCCGGTAGGTTCTCAAGCGCCGTTTTTTTATCTCCGGAGAAGAAAGACTCACCGTTTACATTGATTTCACTGATAGGCTGTCCGTTATAAGTCATCGACTGGTCCTTTTTGTTATAGACCAACCCGGGAATACGTTTCACCAAATCTTCCAGATACGAACCTTCGGGAACTTTATAAGCCGAAGCATTGATAACGGTCGTATCCCCTTCCATGACCACCTCTTTCAATTTTCCGGTCACCACCACTTCACCTATCCGGATATCAGCATCCCTCAATGTAATCGCACCTACATTCACAGACACTGAATCTCCCAATGCACGGAATACGGATTGCATTCCCATAAAGGAGACTTTCAATAGATATTCCCTTTTCTTCTCTACCGGATAATCAAGAGTAAAGCGGCCGTTTTTATCACTTGTTATTCCTTTAATGAAAGTTGAATCACTCTTTTGCATGACAACAATACTGGCGGAAGGCAATGCCTGTTTCTTATTGCTGCCAACTTCCACAGTCTGCACTCTTCCCCTTACAGTCCTCACTTGTTGCGCATATAGACCTACATGCACAACAAGCAGCAAAAGCAATCCCGTCAACTTATAAAGTTTCATATTTTAAATAGCAGTTAAGTCTGATTATTCAGTTAATCGAAAACTATTTCGGACAAAGTTAATAACTTTTATGTACAACAGGCGTATTTTAGTTTTCTTTGCACAAACAATTCATTTTTTTTGCATTAGCAATTCCGTTTTTGGCGCACATGATTGTATTAAAGACATAATCCCATCGTTATTTTTTATACCTTTGTCCACCCATTATTCAATCAGCAAGTTAATGAAAAGGATTATATTAATCACAGGAGGACAGCGATCCGGCAAAAGTTCGTTTGCAGAAAAAAAGGCACATGAACTCACCTCGTCACCGGTCTACTTGGCCACAGCCAAGATATGGGACGAAGAATTCAGAAAAAGAGTGGAACGCCATCAAAAGAATCGCGGCCCCGAATGGACGAATATTGAAGAGGAAAAAGAGCTGAGCCGTCACAACATTACAGGCAGAGTCGTCGTAATAGATTGTGTAACCCTTTGGTGCACCAACTTTTTCATGGAGTTTGATTCCGATGTCACTTCCTCATTGGAAGCCGTCCAAAAAGAGTTCGACAAATTTACCCGGCAAGATGCCACGTTCATATTTGTAACCAACGAAATCGGTTTGGGAGGAGTTTCCGAAAATGAATTGCAACGCAAATTCACAGACTTGCAAGGTTGGACCAATCAATATATCGCCTCACATGCCGATGATGTATATCTCATGGTAAGTGGCATTCCCGTAAAAATAAAATAGAATAAGCATGAAAACATTCCATATCCAAAAACCGGACGAAGCTATCAAAGAAGCTTTGATCGACAAAATCAATAATCTGACCAAGCCCAAAGGAGCACTTGGAAAACTGGAAGAGATAGCTTTGCAAATCGGATTGATACAGCAGTCTCTTTCTCCCCGACTGACCCATCCTCAAAATATAATCTTTGCCGCAGATCATGGCATCGTAGAAGAAAAAGTCAGTCCGTCTCCCAAAGAAGTGACTTGGCAGCAAATCAGCAACTTTCTCCATGGGGGAGCAGGAATCAACTTCCTGTGCCAGCAACACGGTTTCACTCTCAAAATTGTAGATGCAGGAGTCGATTATGATTTACCCTACGAGAAAGGCATCATTAACATGAAAGTCGGAAGAGGAACACGTAATTTTCTTCATGAAGCAGCCATGACACCCGAAGAGATGGAACTTTGCCTAAGATATGGCGCACAATGTGCAGATACTTCCTATCGGGAAGGTTGCAACATCATCAGTTTCGGTGAGATGGGAATCGGAAACACTTCATCTTCTTCCTTATGGATGACCTGCTTCACGGGAATCCCGTTGGCTCAATGCGTAGGTGCCGGAAGCGGACTTAACCATCAGGGAATAAATCACAAATATGAAGTTCTGAAAAAGTCTCTCGAACAATATCCGGGAGAGCATTCTACAGAAGAAATCCTTTGCCGGTTCGGAGGCTACGAGATGGTGATGGCTGTAGGAGCAATGCTCAAGGCAGCAGAACTGAAAATGGTTATTCTGATTGACGGATTCATAATGACCAATTGCATCCTTGCCGCATCGCGTCTTTATCCGGAAGTGATGAGCTACGCCATCTTCGGTCATCAGGGAGACGAGAGCGGGCATAAGTTGTTGTTGGATTATCTCGGAGCACGCCCTCTTCTTAACCTCGGACTGAGGCTCGGCGAAGGAAGCGGTTCCGTCTGCGCCTATCCCATAGTAGATTCTGCCGTGAGAATGCTGAATGAAATGGATTCATTCGCCCATGCTTCCATCACTAAATATTTTTAAGATGAACCGGATACTTGCCGCTTTCATATTCTTTACCAGGTTGCCCTTCTGGAAAATAAAAGAAGTCCCGCAGGATTGCTTCAAGCACGTTGTCAGCTATTGGAGCCTTAGCGGCTGGCTGACCGGAGGAATTATGGCAACAGTATTTTGGGGAGCCGGCACCATTCTTCCCCACGGAACTGCCGTAATCTTGGCACTGACCTCGCGCCTGCTTGTCACAGGAGCATTGCATGAGGATGGGCTGGCAGATTTCTTCGACGGATTCGGAGGTGGCACGAACAGGGAAAACACTTTACGCATCATGAAAGATTCCCATATCGGAAGCTATGGTGTTTTGGGGCTAATCATCTACTATCTGCTTGCCTACAATCTACTGGTCGCACTTCCTTCAGCCGTCACGCCTTTCTTGTTAGTAAGCGGAGATGCTTGGAGTAAATTTATCTCTTCCAATATCATCAATTGCCTGCCCTATGCACGGAAAGAAGAAGAGAGCAAAGCAAAAACTGTATATACAAGAATGAGCATCGGAGAGATTGCCATTTCTGCAACGAGCGGAATACTGCCTCTCCTACTACTTCCTCCAAGCTATTGGCCTGCATGTATCTTCCCGGTGCTGATATTTTTCTTTATCTGCCGGTTGATAAAACGACGGCTGAACGGATATACCGGAGATTGTTGCGGTGCATTATTTCTCTTAAGCGAAATGAGCTTTTGGTTGGGAGCTGTTATATCCAACTACATAAAATAAATCAAACCATGAATATTTATCTAATCAGGCATACCTCTGTCGATGTTCCCAAAGGACTTTGCTACGGCCAGTCAGACGTACCTCTACGTCCTACATTTGAGATGGAAGCAGCCGTAACCAAAGCCGGAATCGAATCCGTCCGCTTTGATTTGGCCTACACCAGTCCCCTATCCAGATGTACCCGTCTCGCACAGTATTGTGGATTCGGCGATGCTATCCGCGACCCGAGAATACTGGAACTTAACTTCGGAGACTGGGAAATGCAGTATTTCGATAAAATCAAAGACCCGAATCTACAACGCTGGTATGACGACTACCTGAATGTCAAAGCAACCAATGGAGAATCGTTTACCGACCAATATATAAGGGTAGCCGCATTTTTAGACGAAGTCAAGCAAAAGCAAGGTGAGAATATCGTAGTATTCGCCCATGGCGGTGTATTGATTTGCGCACAGATTTATGCAAAGAAGATTCAGCCGGAAGAAGCATTCCGTACAGTTCCCCCATACGGAGGAGTTGTCCGGTTAGAGTTGTAACGCCGCCCGCAGGCAGACAGTCAAGACAATCATTATTTCTTCCGCACGACGGTTGATAGTAATTCCAATCCGCATATCGGACGTGTTCAACAAACGCTCATTCGCTCCGATATAAGGCTTTACGAAGAGCTGGCCGAAATAGTTATGAGGGCCACCGAAACGGCAATTCAGGATACCCGCAAGAGCTGCTTCCGGATAGCCGGAATTGGGACTTGCATGTTCTCTGCCATATCTTTTCACAAATGACAGAAGTTTCAGCCGTCCGCTTGCCAATATCATCAGAAAGGCCGTAAGACGGGCGGGAATGTAATTGGCGACATCATCTATACGAGCTGCTACACGTCCGAAAAGAAGATACCGATCATTATGATAACCGATCATGGAGTCGAGCGTATTCACCATTTTGTAGGCCATCATTCCAGGGACGCCCAATAACAGATACCAGAAAAGAGGAGCAATCACCCCATCGCTCAAATTCTCCGCCAAAGTCTCAAGAGCAGCAGTCCTAACTTCCTGCGCAGAGAGTTCGGAAGTATCACGCCCCACGATGCGGGCCACTTGAGTACGCCCCTCTTCCAAGGAACGGTCAACCGCCTCAAACACCATTCTTACCTCTTTAATTAGTGTAGTTCCGGCAAGGCAAAAGAAAACGCAGATTATATCAAAGCCTATCACTGCCGGAGTTCCTAAAAGAGAAAGGAGATATTCGATTCCCAACGTGACTGAATAAACGAACAGTATCAACAGGACGGACATTATTCCTCCCTTCCATAACTTGCATGCTCCTCTGTTCAGTCTCTTTTCCCAGAAAGCTATCATCTTTCCGAACCAGATGACAGGATGAGGCAAAGACAACGGGTCTCCCAACAAGCGATCCATCAGCCATGCCGGCAATAAGACACGCAATACTACTCCTACAGCTTCCCAATAACTCATCATAAACCAATTATCTTTTAATTCAGCATCAACTCAATCCATCCGTTAACGGCTTCCACCAACTTATCATTTTCTTCGGGCGTCTGCGTTGCAATCCGGAAGAAACGCTCATCCAATCCTTCAAAGTTGGAAGCATCACGAATGAGTATCCCATGATTCACAGCTAAAAAATCCTTCAGAGCCGCAGCTTTCCCCATACGTAGCTTTATCAACATATAGTGCGTATCGGTCGGCCATATCTCCAACATCCCCGTGGCAAGCAGCCGTTTTGCCAACCGCTCACGTTCTGCCAAAAGTTGCGGAACATCTGCAGAAACAGCCTCCCCCTCTTCCAGCAAATATTTGGCAGCTTCAATAGCCAGACTATTCACAGACCAAGGCATCCGGCGGCAACGGATATCATCCACCAATCCTTCGGAGGCAGTCAGATAACCCACCCGCAGTCCCGGTATCGCATATTGCTTGGTCATTGAATGAAGCAGAATCACATTCGGAAAGGCAACTGCTTCTTTCATCCCTAAAAGAGACTTTAACGTGAAATACTCATAAGACTGGTCGAATACAAACAATTTATCCGGATGAGAGCCGATCAAAGTTTTCAAATCTTCCGCATTCCGCACCTCACCAGTCGGATTATTCGGGTTGCATATCCATACCAAATCCGCATCTTCCGGCAAAGCGTCCAACGAATAAAAGGGCTTCACTTCATGCCGATGTACCCGGCATGCGTCCGCATATTCGCTAAAGGTAGGTCCCAATACGGCAGAAGTACGCCCTTGAAAAGTTTGCGCTATCAGGTAGATGGCCTCCGTTGCCCCATTGGTCACACAGACCTGCCGGGGAGTGAGCGAATACCTTCCGGCTATTTCACTTTCCAGAGAATAAGGTATCGGCTCCGGATAACTGCAAATGGTAGAAAGCCGCTCATTCAATCGTCGGTAAAGTCCCGAATGATCAATCCTGTTATACACGTTCGAGCTGAAATTGCTGACTATTTTCTTTCCGTACTTATAAAGATCGTCTCCGTGTCCCTCAATCATTTCCTTCTAATATTTTATAAAATAACGGCATATTGATATGTTTTCTCACATGTTCTGCCAACTTATCATACTGTTCTTCCTTGAATGTAGCATAATCAAAAGTCCGCTGCTCCAGTTTGTCGGCATAAGGCTTGAGCAAGAAGTCGATGAACGCCTGATTATCAAGTATGCCATGAATATAGGTTCCCATGCATTTCCGACCATTTCGATATCCGTCCTCTCTTCCATCCTCCAACCTGTTCAAAGGAGAAGGCGAGAATCCTTCGGCGGGAACACTTCTGCCCATATGTATCTCATATCCCTTACAGACCGTCTCCTCCCCATCAAAAGTGAAATTCACCTGCCGAGTCACCTTATCCCCCTGCATAGTCGTGATGACGGGAAGCAGTCCCAATCCGGGAAGCATCTTGAAACTTCCCTCTACTCCGTCAGGGTCGCGCACCTCCAGCCCCATCATCTGATAACCGCCACAGATGCCCATGACCGTAGCCCCCTCGCGATGGGCTTTCAAGATAGCCTGCACCACACCGTTGCAGCGCAACTCATAAAGATCGTCCAACGTATTCTTGCTTCCGGGCAACAATATGATATCCGCTTTCGCTATCTCATTCACATTATTGGTATAATACAAATGGACACGTTCGTCACGTTCAAGCACATTGAAATCCGTAAAGTTGGACAGGTGACGCAACAAGATTACGGCTACATTGATTTTTCCCGCCATAGCCTCCCGATTCTTGGACTCAAGCATCACAGAATCCTCTTCTTCTATATAAATGCCCTTATAATAAGGCACCACCCCAATCACGGGTACTTTACAGAGATCTTCGAGCATCTTTACTCCGGACTCAAACAGACGGATATCGCCCCTGAATTTATTGATAATAATGCCTTTGATCAATTTACGTTCTTCCGGAGCCTGCAGCAGAATAGAACCGTACACACTGGCAAATACACCGCCACGATCGATATCCGCCACCAAAAAAACATCTGCTCCGGCATGTTTTGCCATAGGCATATTGACCAGATCGACATCCCGCAGGTTAATCTCTGAAATACTGCCAGCCCCCTCCATCACTATCGGATTATATCTGGTGGCAAGGCGGTCATACGAATCATTGACAATCTTTCGCAACTCCTCTCTTCCCTCCTTGCGAAAATACTCATACGCATTCCGGTCACCGATAGGCCTCCCCAACAGTACGACCTGCGAAGTATGTTCGGAGCTTGGTTTCAGTAGTAACGGGTTCATATCCGTATGGCAAGGCACACCGGCGGCTTCCGCCTGAACGGCTTGCGCCCTTCCTATCTCCAGACCTTCGGGAGTGGCATACGAATTCAAAGCCATATTCTGTGCCTTAAACGGTGCTGGATGATACCCGTCCTGTTTCAAGATGCGGCAGAAAGCCGCCGCCAACACACTTTTGCCAACATCGCTGCCCGTCCCGGCAAGCATAAAGGAATTGAGTTTTTTCTTTTCCATCTTTTTCTATTTACTTTCGTCAGGAGATAAAACTTGTTGTTTGGATGCTGAAACTTTGCGCTTATAACCGAAAGCTTTCCATTTCTCTTCGGTCCAATGCTGCCTGTACATTTCATAGCGTGCCATGACGAAGAACAGATCGGACAGCCGATTGATGAATTCAAGCAGAGACTGCGGCACCGGATCCTGCCGATGCAATGTGCAAAGCCGTCGTTCGGCACGCCTTGCTATGACACGTGCGTGATGCAATTGAGCAGAGACCTGCGTACCGCCCGGCAGTATAAAATATCCGTTATCCTCCATAGCGGTATTCATCGCATCCATCCTCTTCTCCAGAATCCCGGTCAGATCCGTACGCAACGCATTCGGGTTTTCAATTCTCCTGGTGGACGGAGTAGCCACATGACTCATGCACGCCATCAGTTCCATCTGTATTTCATACAGCCATCCGTGCCATTCATCCCGCTCGGGAAGAAGCGAACGGACGATTCCTATTACCGTATTCAGTTCATCGATCGTGCCATTAGCCTCAATTCTGATATCATCCTTTTCTACACGCTCACCACCAAAGATGCCGGTAGTGCCATTGTCTCCCGTACGGGTATATATTCTTCTCATCATTCCCAAAGTTTCATTAAGTTCATTTCGCCCCAATAAAGGTGCGTATAGCCTGCTATCAGATTCTTATATCGGTAGAGCGGAGTGGAAACCGGATTCCCTTTGGCATCCGTCACCTCCGCAACGGACGGCAGTTCTCCTTCCACAACGGATGAATGTTCTTTTTCCACGGATTCTATAGAAGAGTAATGAAACTCATGCCCTTTCCATACTTGTCCGCCTATCCGGAGCGTCCGGTATCCGAGCCTCAACTTCATATTCTCCATCGTAGCTCTCTGATGCAGTAACCCGACCATGGCATATTGCTTTCCATCCATTCCCCGGATACTGTCACAAAGATACATCATTCCGCCACATTCGGCAAGCAAGCGGCCTCCGCTTTCCACATACATTTTCAGTTGCTGCCTGATGGCGGTATTGCTTTCCAATTCTTTCAAGAAGAATTCGGGATAGCCGCCCGGCAGATAAACAAAGTCACAATCAGGCAGAGATTCATCGCTCATGGGACTGAAAAAAGTAACCGTTCCCCACTCTTTCAGGCGATCCAAGTTCTCCCTGTACATGAAATTGAATGCGGCATCCTGTGCCACCGCTATCTTCCATTTCCTTTCCGGAAGAATGTCTTTGGAAATTTCTGTCGCTGAAGCTGATACATACATATTATTATCAACCGACGGCAGGCTGCATGCCTTAAGCATCCGGTCAACCGCCACATGCTCTTCAATTGTCTGCACC
>CAKUYM010000147.1 GCA_934716785.1 uncultured Bacteroides sp.
CCGTCGGTGAGCACTACATCTTCGCGACTTATAAAATTGTAGCTATGTGTTGTTTGGGTAATAAAGTCGCCGACTTCTTCATCATAGCTTTTTACCGTCGTTTGCTTGTCCACTATGAGGCGATAGTAGTTATCCTCGTTGGGACGGTCCTTGATGTTGATTTTATATCGGAGATAATTCTGTATATAGCTGTATCGGCTCAACGGAACGGTCAGTGTATCAATATCTATTATCTCATTGGGTCGTTGCGGAACGGTGACTTCCGCCCACGCATGATATTGCCCGTCATCGGTACGGGCATCGATGCGTACAATATCTCCGGGGCTAAACTTGCCAGTAATATTGAAGCGGCATTGCCTGTCTTCTTCCTGCTTGGGCGGCAACGGGCGCAACCTTTCCGATAATTCTCCGTTAATATACACTTCTACCGTAGCACCGGTGACGTGAGCGGCATTATTCCTTCCTGTGAGATTGAGGAAAAGAACATTGGTCAGACTGTCAGCATTGATCAGTGCGTTCATCACCAGTTTGGGAGGATTGTCCTTGACGTTGAAAGGAAGTTCGTTTTCGCAGGATACTGCGGTCAGTAACGCGATTAGCAGAATGAATGGGGTATATATACGATTTTTCATGATTGCTTTAAAATTTATATGTGTAGGTGAATGATGGAATTAAAGGAAGTATGGTATATTTCTTGATAACGAGCTTGTTGTAATCCTTCTTACTGGTGCCGCGATATACGAATGTCGGATTCATGGCATTATAAGCATTGTACAGGCTTATGTTCCAAGTGCGCATGCCATGCTTGGTCTTTTTGTTGAAATTGATTCCTATATTTAGGCGGTGGCTGGCAGGCAACCGGTAGTTGTTGCGATGCTCCACATAAAACACTTCTCCGACCATCGGTGAGTCATCGGATTTAATCGGATAATAGTATCCGGTATTGAAGTACCCGCCCAAACCGCCATTGGGGCGAATGATAACCGTTTTCTCTTCGGGAATCGTGCTGGTTCCTCCGGTATAAAACACCCAGGACGCACCGATATCTATGCGATCGCTGAATTTGTGGTTGACAGTCAGATTGATGTTATGACGACGGTCATACTTATATGGAAACCGTTCTCCGTTATTTATACCGCCCTTGGCAAACTTGCGGTCGCTTTTGGATAGTGTGTAAGACAGCCATCCGGTTGTTTTCCCGAGTGTTTTTTGCATCATGAACTCAATGCCTGCCGAGCGTCCTTTGCCCATTTCCACTTTATTCTCCCATCCGGCGGAAGAACCTAAAAAGCTGACACCGTCTTTATACTCCAGTACATTGCGCATATCTTTATAGTATCCTTCCACCGAGAACTCCCAACCTTTGATGCCTGTATAGTATCCGCCCAATGCATATTGGTGCGAATGCATCGGCTTGATTTTTTTAGTGACGGGAACCCATAAGTCGGTTGGCATGGCGATTGGCTCATTTGTGTATAAGAGCTTTTCAAAGCTATGCTTTTACTCAACTGATAGCGTGCGGAGATACGTGGCTGCAAGGAAAAGTAGCTCTGTTTTTGTACATGAAACAAGGAGAAGTGCAGTCCGAGATTCATACGCAGGCGGTTGCTTACTCTTATGTTGTCTTCTATATAAGTCGATATTTCGTGAGCGTAAATCCTGCTGTTGGCTATACTGTTGTAGGTGGTGTCACGGTCTGTTGTATCATCCGTTTTATCCGAAATCTTAGAGGTCATCACCTCCGGACGGAAACGGTGGTAAATATATCCTGTTCCAAATTTGACATGATGTGTCGGAGCCGGATTGTAATCAAAATCTATCTGATAACTCCAGTCGTTGATGCCCGAACGGTAATCGGCAGAATATCGGTTGACAATTGCCGCTCCTGTATTGGTCGAATACTGATTGTTGGTATAAGTATTGATATCAAACAAATAGTTATTATAAGAAACCGTTGTATTGCTAAACAGGCGGTTGTTGAATATGTAATTCCATCTGGCAGAAACGATCGTGTTCCCCCAGTCCATATTGCTCCCGTTCTCGTTGTCGGTATTCTCGTCAAAATGGGTCGCAAAATGGTCTTTCCCATTGTAGACGTTCAGATACAAACGACTGCGGTCGGAAAACTTGTGATTGATTTTGGCATTGATATCGTAGAAATAATAACTGTATTTTTCGTCATCAGCCATAAATGGTTTGGCGAGCAAATCAAGGTATGAACGCCGTGCAGAGATATTGAAGGATGTTTTTCCTTTCACAATCGGACCCTCCAGGTTGAATTTGCTGGTCAATAATCCGATGCTAAGCATGCCGTGGTATTTCTGCATGTCTCCATCATTGGAGCGAACATCGATCACCGAAGAAAGGCGACCGCCAAAGCGTGCCGGAAAAGAACTTTTGAATAGCGTGACTTTCTTGACTGCTTCGGGGGTAAAAACGGAGAAGAAGCCGAACATATGATCTACGTTATACACCGGAACTCCATCCAGTAAAATGAGGTTCTGGTCGGGGCTGCCGCCACGTATATACAATCCGGCAGAGCCGTCCACACCGGCTTGCACACCGGGTATGAGTTGGATGGCTTTCATTACATCGGCTTCTCCCAATATGCTTGGAGTACTTTTAATTTGTGTCATGGGGATTTCAACAGACCCCATCTGTGTGGCCATAGCTCCCGCTTCCACTCTGTCTGAGACGACAACGACTTCCTGCAATTGCGTGTTTCCCCGCATGTGGATATTCATTGCCGTATCATTCGAGAGGGTGAACTGGCGCACCTCTGTAGCATAGCCCAAATAGGAAAAGCGCAGATTGGTTTCTCCTTCGGGCAAGGTGATGCTGTAAAAACCGTAAGGATTGGTGGTGGTACCTTGACGCTGATGACTCTCAAAGATATTGGCACCAATCAACGTCTCGGAGGACGTTCCGTCAGTAACATATCCGCTGATAGTAAACTTGCGGCTTACGTTTTTAGGCTTTTCCTTTTTTTGCAGCAGGATGTGGCGACCGGAAAACCGGTAGCCGACCGCTTCATCCTTGAATGCCAAATCAAGTATCTCGTGCAGAGGCTTTTCTTTGACTTTCAGGTTGATTTTATGCTTGATACTGATTTCTTCGCTGTATATGAAAGAATAACCGGTTGAGTTTTCAATCCTCTTGGTGAATTCTTTCAATGTAGCGTTTCGTAGTGTCAGTGTAAGTCGGGCATTTGCATTTTGCGCATAGATCCGGATCGTGATAAAGAGCACCATGCCAATCAGAACGATTGTTCTGACAGGCAGGTGACCTTGGTGAATAGTTCTCATTTTAAGTCTGGTTTTAAGTCTGGTTTAGTAATAATAATTTGTTTATCGTTTAGTGAATAGTCGAAATAACCGGCATTGTGTAATACCGACAGAATTGTCTCCAAATCTTCTCCATTGCGGAACCGGGCTGTAATGTGATAGTTCTGCAACGCTGTATCTGGTATACGGATGCTTGTCCCGAATGAATTGGATAGTTTGCGGGCAATTTCCTGTAAAGGCAAATCATCGAATATAAATTCTTCATGTCGCCAAGAAATCTCATCTTGCGCATTTGCCAGGAGTTTGCTGGTGAGTTTTTGCTCTACCTTATTATATATGGCAATTTCATTGGGCTTTAATACTACGCGGGCAGAGTTGCTTTTATTGCTGACCGCCACCGAACCGCTTAGTAGTGTCGTTCTTATGTCCGGATTGGCGCGGTAAGCATCCACATTGAAATGAGTTCCCAATACTTGAACGTCTATCATCTCGGTCTGCACGATAAATGGATGTTCTTTGTCCTTGCTCACTTCAAAGTAGGCTTCTCCATTCAATTCCACCTTCCGATTGCCTGATGTGAACTTCTCCGGATAAGAAATCGAAGAATAATGGTTCAGGGTGACGGTGCTGCCATCAGGGAGATGGACAGTCTGTGTTTCTGCCAATGTAGAGATCGTCTTTATCGGGATTGGTTGCATGTATAAATAGACAGCCCATGTTGACAGGCAGAGTAGAAGCGTTGCCGCTGCTGCCGAGAATGTACGTATCAAGGTCAGCCGCCGGGTATGGGATTTCAGTCTTTTCTCCAATTCCGGATAGGTAGCTGCCGCAGAAAAACGCCCCCAAGGTGAGCGGGTGGAAGCAACAAGTCTGTTTAGTATTTCTTCTAATTCTCTATCGGTGCGTCTCATACCTTTTTCTTTATAACTTTATCATTCATTATTTTCGCCTTTTTAGTGACTAATCGGCTTGTTTGCTGATAAAGACAGAAAGGAAATGGAAACTCCCTACACTCTTTGTGCGAATAAATGTTAATCTAATTCAGCTCGGTTAATCATCTCTTTCAGGCGTGTTACTGCTTTCTGTAGTTGGGCGTCTACTGTATTTGTGCTGATACCCAGCTCTTCCGCTACTTGTGCATAACTTTGTTTCTCTTCACGGATGCGGATGAATATTTCCCGGCAACGTTCGGGAAGCCGGTCGAGTGCTTTTACATAGAGTGCAAACAGTTCTTCGCTGATTAGTGATTCTTCCGGAGAGTAACTTTGTTCCTGTGGCTCGGGCAGAAAGTCGGCATGGATAAATGTATGTCTGGATTCTTTTTCCAAATAATTGAGTGATGCATTCTTGACCAAGACAAAGCAATAATCTTCGATGTTCTTCACATCAAGCAATGTGCTGCGCTGTTTCCAAAGTTTCAGAAACACATCGAGTACAATTTCCTGCGACCATTCTTCTTGCTTTACATAGTAGTAAGCGATGCGGAAAAGGCGGTCGTATGTCATGTTGTAAAAATCCCGGAATGCAGTTTGCGAATCCTGCTCTTTCATTTGCCGTAATAGCTTCCTTACTTCTGATTCGGTCATTGGCTTGCCATTCGTTTTGTTAATCCTAATCCACCCAAAGCAAATCACTCATTATGCTGTCTGAAATGAAGATGCCCTCACGAGTCAGACGCAGGGCGCCATCGTGTATTTCCAGTTTCCCGTTTTCCAGATAGGGCGCAGCCATCTTCCGGCAGTACTCCCATAGCTCATTGCCGAATGTCTGCTTCAGTTTCTCTATGGGCGCCCCCCATACGGTACGTATCGTAGTGATGATAAATTCGTTGTAACGGGTGGTCTTGTCCAAGTATTCAATCTCGAAAGCACGTTGGTTTTCCTCTATACCTTTTATATATAGGTCGATGGATGAAACATTCCATTCTCGTGTCGTGCCGTCGAAAGAGTGTGCCGATGGTCCGCAGCCCAAGTAAGGTATTCCTTTCCAGTACGAAGTATTATGGCGCGAGTATTTGCCGGGGCGACAGAAGTTGGAGATTTCATAATGTTCGAATCCTGCTTTTCGCAAGTGCTCTATCAGCAAAGTAAAGAACTCCAGACTGGAATCTTCGTCCACCTCGGATATCTGATGTTGTTTTAGCATCTTATATATAGGTGTATCTTCCTCGTAAGTAAGATGATAAGCGGAGATATGCTCTACATCCAGTTCGATAGCTTGCTGGAGATCGTTTATCCATCGTTCTTTCGTTTCTCCCGGCAGTCCGTATATGAGGTCGATGCTGATGTTATGGAAACCGGCTTGTCGGCATCTGCTGACGGCTTCAATGGCTGTGCGGGCATTGTGGCGACGTCTCAGTAACTTAAGAGTGGCGTCATCAAAAGTCTGTATTCCCATGCTGAGGCGGTTGAACGGGAGAGAAGCCAACATTTGCAGGTATTCCTTTGATAGGTCATCAGGATTGGCTTCCAAGGTGATTTCCCGGCAATGAGTCAGTCCGTAGTGCGTCCGGATAGTGTCGAATATCAGTTCGAAGTCCTCTTTCCCCAGTTGTGACGGAGTGCCGCCACCGAAATAAACGGTTTCTATCTCTTCTCCTTTGAGATATTCCTTCCGCATTTCCAACTCCCTGCAGAGCGCCTGCACGTAACGTGATTTTAACTCATTGCGTGTGGTCGAGTAGAAATCGCAATAAATGCAACGGGTCTTACAAAAAGGAATGTGGAGATAAATACCTGCCATAGCTATGTCGTTAGGGTTTTGCGGATGCAAAAATAAGACTATTATCGGATAGTATATCAAAGATTTGTTTTCTCTTAACACAAAAATAGAAGCGACTAAATAGGGATGTGTTACATAACATTGTTTAGTAACACTACCGCAAATGTTGTTTTTCCCCTAATAAATCCCTAATTTGCGCATCACAAAATTAATGGTATGTGAGAAACATACTGAGTAATTACTAAAATCTTATATATTATGAAAGTATATCAGACTAATGAAATCAAGAACATAGCCTTATTGGGTAGTTCTGGCTCTGGGAAAACCACTCTCGTGGAAGCGATGCTTTTCGAGAGTGGTGTTATAAAACGTCGCGGATCTGTTGCCGCCAAAAACACTGTTAGTGATTATTTCCCTGTTGAACAAGAGTATGGTTACTCCGTTTTCTCCACCGTTCTCCATGTAGAATGGAATAATAAAAAACTTAATATCATTGATTGTCCGGGTTCGGACGACTTCGTAGGCAGCACAGTGACTGCATTAAATGTGACCGACACTGCAATTATCCTTCTCAATGGCCAATATGGCGTCGAAGTCGGTACACAGAATCACTTCCGATATACAGAAAAATTGAATAAACCGGTTATTTTTCTCGTCAACCAGCTTGATAACGAAAAATGCGACTATGATAATATCCTTGAGCAACTGAAAGAGGCTTATGGCTCTAAAATTGTTCCTATCCAATATCCTATCAGTACGGGACCGGGCTTTAATGCTCTGATTGATGTACTGTTGATGAAAAAATACTCATGGAAGCCCGAAGGTGGTGCTCCGATAATTGAAGACATTCCTGCAGAAGAAATGGACAAGGCGATGGAAATGCACAAAGCCTTGGTGGAAGCTGCTGCCGAGAATGATGAAGGACTGATGGAGAAGTTCTTTGAACAGGAGTCGCTTTCGGAAGACGAAATGCGTGAAGGTATCCGCAAGGGGTTGATCGCCAGAGGTATGTTTCCTGTCTTCTGCGTGTGTGGAGGTAAGGATATGGGTGTTCGCCGCTTGATGGAATTCTTGGGTAATGTTGTTCCTTTTGTTTCGGAGATGCCGAAAGTACGGAACACGGAAGGCAAGGAGATTGCTCCGGATGCGAACGGACCGGAATCTCTTTATTTCTTCAAGACCAGTGTGGAACCGCATATCGGTGAGGTCTCCTATTTCAAAGTAATGAGCGGTAAGGTGCATGAAGGAGATGATTTGCTGAATGCCGACCGTGGATCGAAAGAACGTATTGCGCAGATTTATGTGGTGGCCGGTGGCAACCGTGTGAAAGTGGAAGAACTGCAGGCGGGTGATATTGGCGCTGCCGTGAAGCTGAAAGATGTGAAGACCGGCAACACGCTGAATGGCAAGGATTGCGATTATAAATTCAACTTTATCAAATATCCGAATTACAAATACTCCCGTGCTATCAAACCCGTGAACGAATCTGATGTGGAGAAGATGATGACTATCTTGAACCGCATGCGTGAAGAAGATCCGACGTGGGTAATCGAGCAGTCAAAGGAATTGAAACAGACTTTGGTGCACGGTCAGGGAGAATTCCATCTTCGTACACTGAAATGGCGTTTGGAAAATAATGAGAAGCTCATGATTAAATATGAAGAACCGAAGATCCCGTATCGCGAAACGATTACGAAAGCTGCGCGTGCCGATTACCGCCATAAGAAGCAATCCGGAGGTGCGGGGCAGTTTGGCGAGGTTCATCTGATTGTGGAGCCATATAAAGAAGGTATGCCCGTGCCCGATACATACAAATTCAATGGGCAGGAATTTAAGATAAACGTGAAGGGTACCGAAGAGGTGTCATTGGAATGGGGTGGCAAGCTTGTGTTTGTCAATAGTATCGTAGGTGGTTCTATCGATGCCCGTTTCTTGCCGGCTATTATGAAAGGTATCATGTCGCGTATGGAGCAAGGTCCGTTGACCGGTTCGTATGCACGTGATGTGCGTGTCATTGTTTACGATGGCAAGATGCATCCGGTAGATTCTAATGAAATCTCCTTCATGCTTGCCGGACGTAATGCTTTCAGTGAGGCGTTCAAGAATGCGGGACCGAAGATTCTGGAACCGATTTATGACGTGGAAGTGTTTGTTCCGTCAGATAGGATGGGTGATGTGATGAGTGATCTTCAAGGGCGTCGTGCCATGATTATGGGTATGAGCAGCGAGAAAGGTTTCGAAAAACTGGTTGCTAAAGTGCCTTTGAAGGAAATGTCTTCTTACTCGACAGCGCTTAGCTCTCTTACGGGCGGACGTGCTTCGTTTATTATGAAATTCTCAAGTTATGAGCTTGTTCCGGCAGATGTCCAAGATAAGTTAATTAAGGATTTTGAAGCCAAACAAACCGAAGAATAATCTACAATTCTCTTAATACTGTTAAAACCGTCTTCTTTTTTAAGTAAAAGGAGGCGGTTTTTGTTTAACTATGATTAATAAAGATGGAAAAACACAGGGAAAAGATTTAATTTTTTATTAAATTTGCAAACCAAAGGAGGGTTTATATTGTTGTAGTAATCAGAACATGACCTAAATAGCCCCTTTCGGTTAATTTCCTGGAAGTTCCGGTTAAATCAAGTTAATGCATTAGGAGTGTTAATTAGGGAGTGTTAATTTTGTTGCTATGAAGAAGTCAACAATTTGGATATTAGGTATTGTAATGGGGCTTTCATTCCTCAGCTTGCTGTATTTGCAGGTCAGTTATATAGAGGAAATGATGAAAACCCGGAAAGAACAATTTGATTCGGCTGTACGCAATAGCTTGGATCAGGTTTCCAAGGATGTGGAATATGCAGAAACGCAACGTTGGTTGATTGAAGATGTTTCTGAAGCTGAACGGAAAGCTCTGATTGAAAACAACGCTTCATTGCAGCAGAATGGATTGGTGCAGCAGACGCAACGGTTTACGATGAAGTCTAAGGATGGAAAGGTGTATACGGATTTTGAATTGAAGGTGATGACTACCAAGCCGTCCGAACTTCCGAAAGCGATGATTTCTCCCTATAGGGGAACCAAAACGATTCCGGAAACTTCGCGTTCGTTGATTGAGGCTATCAAAAACCGGTATATGTATCAGCGCGAATTGCTCAATGAGGTGGTTTGGCAGATGATTTATCGGGCAAGTGACAAGTCGATCGGAGACAGGGTGAAGTTCGGTGATTTGAATAATTACCTGAAATCAAACCTATATAATAATGGTATAGACTTGCCTTTTCACTTTATGGTGATTGATAAGGACGGAAAGGAAGTCTACCGTTGTGCGGATTATGATGGAAAGGGGAGTGACGAGTTCTATCAGCAGGCATTGTTCAAGAATGACCCGCCTGCCAAGATGAGTGTACTGAAAGTGCATTTTCCGGGAAGAAGGGATTATCTCTTTGATTCGGTGAGCTTCATGATTCCGTCGTTGATATTTACATTGGTATTGTTGGTGACGTTCATCTTCACGATTTATATCGTATTCAGACAAAAGAAGCTGACGGAGATGAAAAATGACTTTATCAATAATATGACGCATGAGTTTAAGACACCGATATCCACCATCTCATTGGCGGCGCAGATGCTGAAAGACCCTGCGGTAGGTAAATCTCCACAGATGTTCCAGCATATATCGGGAGTGATAAACGATGAAACCAAGCGCTTGCGCTTCCAAGTGGAGAAGGTGCTCCAAATGTCGATGTTCGACCGTCAGAAGTCTACATTGAAGATGAAGGAAATTGATGCGAATGAACTGATAGCGGGCGTTATCAAAACCTTTACTTTGAAAGTGGAACGATATAACGGTAAGATAATATCGAACCTTGAGGCTACTGATCCTGTTATATTCGCAGATGAGATGCATATCACCAATGTAATCTTTAATCTGATGGATAACGCGGTGAAATATAAGAAACCGGAAGAGGACTTGGAGTTGAGGGTGAGGACATGGAACGAATCGGGTAAACTGATGATTTCGATACAGGATAATGGTATCGGTATCAAGAAGGAGAACCTGAAAAAGATATTTGAGAAGTTCTATCGTGTGCATACGGGTAATCTGCACGATGTGAAGGGCTTTGGATTAGGA
>CAKUYM010000148.1 GCA_934716785.1 uncultured Bacteroides sp.
GAGATGGCTTCCCGCTTCGTAGTTCCATGAATATTCGGGCTTATAGCGTGTGGCTTCTTTCACTTCGGGCACCTCGTCCTTGGGAGCATATCGTTCAATGATTGCGGCAAAATCAGAGAACTCTTCACTTCCTTTTATGGCATCTATCATTGAATTTTTCAATTCTCCGCTGATAAGGTCGGAAAACATCTGCACATTGTAGCCACCGGAACGATAGCCTTTCGATACGGTTGCGTATACATTGTTCCCTTTCCCCCATTCGTATTGCAAAGCAAACTTGGGGAGCAGTTGTGCGTAGTCGTCCGATATCTTTCCGTCATAACCGGCATTTGCAAGCAGGTTCTTAGCTTCTATCGACATAGACGGTCTTGGAGGGGGAACTGTCATTTTCAGGCTGAAGTTAAAATCAGTCGGGTCGCTCACGGAAGTGTACTTCATACTCATTTTTTCGTAATCCAATCGCAGTCCGATAGTAAAAGACAATCCTTTTACGAAAAGGTCATTCAATGTAGACTGATGGAAAACCGCCGCATTCCAGACCGGAGTGCTGAAGTCTCCACCTACCAATATGGTAGGATTATTGACAGTCAGGTGCAAATTGGGAGCAGCAGGTCCCATATTATCAAAAATATTGTTCACGTTGCCTTCAATGACATTCTTCACTCCGTCTTCCCAGAATGTAACGGGACCTTTGGTCGTCAATGCCTGATACAGACCGAAAGCGCCTGTAGCCCATTGCCATCTTTTGTTGGCTTTCGATTTGAACACAATTTCTTCGGAAATCGTATTTGACTTCTGCTTTTGTTCCAGTGTATAGACTGCCATCTCTGTGAAATCTTGGTCGAGGAACATGCGGTCACTAAGGTTTTGATAACCGGTGACGGCGCTGAAAGTGAAATTCCGTGCCTGATACTCAAAGTTGACGCCGGCATTCGTCAATCCGCGGCGATAGCTGCTGCGCTCGTTGTATGAAATCTTTCCGATGTAGTCGGCACGGTCTTCCGTAAGTTCTTTCCCTTTGCTTTCCGCTTCGGCCATGGCGTTTCGGGTAATCCCGGTGTAATAATAAGGATAGCCTCCTTGGTTGCTATACTCATAACTGAGAGCCATGTCTATTTTCAGATTCGATGTTGGCAGGTAGATGCCGCGGAAACGTCCGCCGCCTGCATTGCTCTTGTCTACTTTTTCATTGTTTCGTGCCGAGTTTTCGAAGAAGCCGCCGGTGTGTTCGTAAAAGCCACCGGTGGAGAAAGCGAAACGGTCGGATATGCGATGATAATGTGTCAGTGACGCATTATAGTTGTTGTAGGTTGCCGCCCCCATGCGTATGTCTGTCCCCTGATAGGTGAAAGGAGACTTTGTATGCACTTTGATGAGCCCGCCCATCGTGTTGCGGCCGTAAAGTGTTCCTTGCGGACCGCGAAGCACGTCGATACGTTCGATGTCGCAATAGTTGAAATCGAATGCAGACTTGTCGATATATGGAATATTGTCCACATAAAGTCCGACGGACGGGGTATTGATGCGCGAACCTATTCCGCGGATATAGATGGACGTGGTCAGTTTGGAACCATAATCCGGAATAAATAAATTGGGCACAATGCCTGTCAGGTTTTTCACCGAATTAACTTGGTTGGCACGCATGTTCTCTTGCGATAAAACAGTGGCGGCTACGGGCAGATCGCGCAGCTTACGGTTTTCTTTCGGAGTGGCGATAACCACCACCTCTTCTATGTCTATCACCTTCAGTGAGTCTTTCGGGAAATCTTCAGCCCATGCAGTCACTGTCGTCAGGAAAGCGAGGGCAAGTATCATGCTCTTAGTCTTCTTAGTCTTCATTTACAGCAGTTAATTTGTCGGGCGCAAAGTAACTGCAAATATATAAATCGGGCAATCCTCATTTATTAGGATTGTGACCTGTTTTTAGGAATCAGATTCGGTCTACCTCGACATATCCGTTCATGACCGCATAAATGGTCAGACCGGATACCGATTTGATACCTAACTTCTCCGTGATATTCTTCCGGTGGGTGATAACGGTTGTCAGGCTGATATTCAGTTTATCTGCTATCTCCTTGTTGATTAATCCTTTGGCGATAAGCACAAGCACTTCAATCTCACGTGCGGATAAGATCTCCGCTTGGGGGTGGGGAGCTATCGGAGGCATGTGCGACATATCTTTCACCGGATAACCGTTGTGGTGGGCGTGTTGATGAAGTTTCAATATGTTTTTCACCAAATCCTCTTCGGACTCGTGCACATTGAGTACAGGCACACCGGATAGTTGGAATTGTGGACTGTCATTTGCCAGTACGATTGTCTTTCGTTTTCGGGGGAGGAAGAACGCATTGTGTTCCACATATACTTGCGCGGAAATAAAATAATGCGCATACATATCGGGGGTATCATCCACCAGTTCGCTGAAACGATGGAAGATACGTATGATTGCCATGGGAATCATTTCCTCCAAGATACCTTTCAGCCCAAGGCATGTGAGGGTATTTGATTCAATGATTGCTATTTCGGGTTGGGAGACCATCGGCATATATGTTTGAAGATTAGTGATTCAAATAGCTGGCAGCCGCTTCCGCGCACCGCTCTCCGTCTACTCCGGCAGAGACAATTCCACCGGCATATCCGGCGCCCTCTCCGCAAGGGAACAACCCGCGGACGGCAACGTGTTGCAATGTCTCTTTGTCGCGTACGATACGGACAGGAGAAGAGGTGCGTGTTTCTACTCCAATCATCACTGCCTCATTGGTAAGGAAACCATGACTGCTGCGTCCGAATTGCTGGAAACCGAGAGATAATCTTTTGCTGATGAACTCAGGCATCCAGAAGTGAAGCGGAGAAGAGACTAATCCTGGTGCATAGGACGATTCTGGCAAATCATAACTTAATTTCTTATGAATAAAATCCATCATGCGTTGTGCCGGAGCCGTCTGTCGCCTGCCGCCTTGCAGCCAACACTGCCGTTCCAATTCCTCTTGGAAATAAAGGACGGGGAGAAGTTGTGAATTGATGGTCGAGAGTTGAGAACTGCTCAATGAAGGGTTAATGGCTAATAACTGTTCATTACGTTGTGTGCTTCGTTCTCCGTTCTCCACTTCCCATTCTCCGTCTACCTGCATTTCTACCACCATGCCCGAGTTGCTCCAACGCGAGCCGCGGTTGGAGGGAGACATACCGTTTACTACCACTTGTTCAGGACCGCTGGCGGCAGGGACGATGAATCCGCCGGGGCACATACAGAAGCTATATACCCCTCTGCCTTCCACTTGGGTCACGAAACTGTATTCGGCGGCAGGAAGATATTTCCCTCTTCCGTTCTTGTTGTGATATTGTATCCGGTCAATCAAGGTTGCCGGATGCTCCAAACGAACCCCGACGGCAATTCCTTTTGCTTCAATCGTGACATTGTTTGCAGCCAGCCACCGATACACATCTCTTGCTGAGTGACCGGTAGCCAATATGACAGGTCCGAGAAATGTTTTTCCCGTATTCGTCTCGATACCTTTTATTTCATTATTTTCAATAATCAGCGCATCCATCCGAGTTTCGAAATGTACTTCACCGCCACATTCGATGATTGTATTCCGCATATTCTCAATGACACGCGGCAGTTTGTCTGTCCCGATGTGCGGATGCGCATCCGCCAATATCGACGTAGACGCACCGTGCTGGCAAAATACATTCAGTATCTTGTCCACGTTTCCTCTTTTCTTGCTGCGTGTGTAAAGCTTTCCGTCCGAATAGGCACCTGCGCCCCCTTCGCCAAAGCTGTAGTTCGATTCGGGATTTACCGCATGCTCTCTGCTGATTTGAGCCAGATCCTTTTTCCGTTCGCGCACGTTTTTGCCCCGTTCCACGATAATCGGGCGTAGTCCGAGCTCGATGAGGCGTAGGGCTGCGAATAGTCCGCCGGGACCTGCGCCGACAACGATTACTTGCGGCTTCCCTTCCACCTTATTATATGTGGTATGTTCGTACTCATCATCAGTGGGCATTTCATTGATATAGGCCCGTACCTTCAGATTGACAAATATAGTCCGCTGCCGTGCATCGATGCTTCGTTTCAGAATTCGGGCGGCATTGATACTCCGCAGGTCTATCCCCTTTTCTGCAGAGAGGTATTCTTTCAGCCGTTGCTCGCTTGCTGCGATTTCGGGGAGGAGGCGAAGTTGGTATTCTTGTATCATAATTATTTAGTTTATTATTCCTCAGTGCCCTCCGTGTCCTCTGTGTGAATCTAACCGAATAGCGCTCTGAACGCTTCTTCCACCTTCCTCACAGGCACTAATTCTATCTTTAGTTTTTTCGTATCGATGCCTTGCATATTATACTTCGGCAGCAGGAAACGCTTGAAGCCTAACTTCTCGGCTTCTCCGATACGTTGCTCTATCCTGTTCACCGGACGGATTTCGCCCGACAGCCCGATTTCTCCCGCCATGCATACCTCCAGTTCGATGGCTGCATCCATATTGGAAGAAAGGATGGCGCTGATAACCGACAAGTCAATAGCCGGGTCGTTCACCTTCAGTCCGCCGGCAATGTTCAGGAATACGTCTTTTTGTGCAAGTTTGAAGCCGACACGCTTTTCGAGAACTGCCAACAGCATATTCATCCTCCTCAAATCGAAACCCGTTGCCGACCGCTGAGGATTTCCGTAAACGGCAGAGCTTACCAAAGCCTGTGTCTCAATCAGGAACGGACGTATCCCCTCGATGGCGGAAGCGATGGCAACCCCGCTCATCCCTTCGTGATCTTGGCTTAGCAACAGTTCCGAAGGGTTGCTCACTTGGCGCAATCCATCCTGCCGCATTTCATAAATACCCAACTCGGCCGTACTACCGAAACGATTCTTGATGCTACGCAGAATGCGGTACATGTAGTGCTGGTCGCCTTCAAACTGGAGCACTGTATCTACAATATGTTCCAATACTTTAGGCCCGGCAATGCTTCCTTCTTTATTTATATGTCCGATAAGCAACACCGGCGTATGTGTCTCTTTGGCAAAACGGAGGATGGATGCCGAACACTCCCTGACTTGCGCGATGCTTCCCGGAGACGACTCGATGCTTTCGGTTGAGATGGTCTGTATGGAGTCGATGATAACCAAATCGGGGTTGGTATTCTTGATATGCACAAAAATCTGCTCAAGTGAAGTTTCGCAGACAATCAGGCAATCGCTGGAAACATGAGAAAGGCGGTCGGCACGAAGTTTCAGTTGCCGTGCGCTCTCTTCGCCGGATACATAGAGAATCTTTTTCTCGGGCATATGCAGTACGGTCTGCATGACAAGTGTTGACTTCCCGATTCCCGGTTCGCCGCCTATCAGCACTAAAGACCCTTGCACGAGTCCGCCGCCCAGCACACGGTTCAGTTCATCATCGTGCATGTCGATGCGCGGCTCATCGTCCGCTACTATATCGCTGAGGGTAACGGGCTTGGGCTTCTGTGTCTCAATACCCGATACCGGCCTGCGGTTGACCGGCTCTTTCCGTACAATTTCCTCTATATACGTATTCCACTCTCCGCACGACGGACATTTACCCACCCATTTGGGCGACTCTTGTCCGCAGTTACTGCATACATATACGGTTTTCTCTTTTGCCATTTTCCTTTTTCATTAATATAGGGGTGAAATACAGACTGTTTTCTATGGAATGCAAAAGTAGGTACAATTTGTCCAACGCGCAAAACAAATTTGCGGAAAATCTGTTTAATGAATAAAACAAAATAAGGACTTTACAAAGTTATCTCCCCCGCAATCGACCGATTCATCCAGTCGCGCACCTCATTTGGCGTATATCCGTGTCCTAACAAAAACATCAATTTGGTGACGGCAGACTCTGTTGTGCTGTCATAACCGGAGACGACGCCCGCTTGCAATAACTGATATCCCGTTTCATAACGCTCCATCTCCACCGTGCCGGCACTGCACTGCGTCACATTGACAATCACGATGCCACGTGCACTTGCTTGGCAAAGCCGGCGGATGAACCACTCTTTCCGAGGAGCATTGCCCGATCCGTAGGTCTCAAGAATTACAGCTTTCAATTCCTTTATATCTAAAGTGGCTGCTACCACATTCTCCTGAATACCGGGGAATAGCTTGAGCACCACTACATTCGTATCCAATAGATAATGAGGCATCAACTCCCGCTCTTCCTGGTTCGCATGAATCTGTACATTATTATATTTGATATGAATTCCCGCTTCAGCCAATACCGGATAATTGAACGACCGAAACGCATTGAAGTTCTCTGCATTGATTTTCGTGGTCCGGTTGCCCCGCATCAAATGATTCTCAAAGAAGATACAGACCTCCGGAACAAGCGCCTTTCCCTCTTTATTCTGCGCTATGGCAATCTCGATGCTCGTCATCAGATTCTCCTTTCCGTCCGTGCGAAGCACTCCGATGGGAAGTTGAGACCCCGTCAGGATAACAGGCTTGTCCAACCCTTCCAGCATGAAACTGAGTGCGGAAGCCGTGTATGCCATCGTGTCCGTGCCATGCAGAATGACAAAACCCTGATACCGGTCATAGTTCTCGTGGATGATGTGAACCAGTTTTCGCCACATATCCGGCTCCATGTCCGAAGAATCCATCGGCGGATCGAACTGATATGTATCAATCGGGAAGTTGAATTTCTGTAGTTCGGGGACATGCTTTTGGAGCTGTTCAAAATTGAAGCTCTCCAATGCTCCGGTCACGGTGTTCTCAATCATTCCGATGGTTCCACCGGTGTATATTAGCAATACGGAAGTATTTTGTGGACTCATAAACTAAATTCTGCATTCATTTTCGCAAATATAATAATATAAATGAAATATTTATAGCAAAATGTCATAAAAATAAAGAGAAACGACGAGACGAAAAGAAATCGGAATGTACTTTTTATCAGAAAAAAACGGAAAAAAGTGATAGATTGAACGTTTTTATTATTACTTTTGCGACACTTATCAAAAACAATAGTAGAAACAAAGACTATGATGAAGTACTATCCGCATACAGTCACATCCATGTGTACCATGACCCTTTGGGGTTGAGGGATAGTTTTTGTGTATCTACGTGATTCACGCTTGTGTAACAAGCAAAATTCAATTTCAATTTTATTCGTAAACAACCAATCGTTCTGTAATAACCATACATACACAGGACATTGCATTTAAATAAGTATCTTCATGAAAGTAATGAAATTCGGCGGAACGTCCGTAGGTTCCGTGAACAGCATTTTAAGCGTAAAGAGAATCGTAGAGTCGGTCAATGAACCGGTAATTGTAGTTGTTTCCGCATTGGGAGGCATCACAGACAAATTGATAAAAACATCGAAAATGGCGGCAGCGGGAGATTCTGCCTATGAAGGCGAGTTCCGCGAAATCGTTTATCGTCATGTGGAGATGATCAAGGAGGTGATTCCTGCCGGAGAAAAGCAGACATCGTTGCAACGTCGGATTGGCGAACTGTTGAATGAACTGAAAGACATTTTTCAGGGAATCTTCCTGATAAAAGACCTTTCTCCGAAGACATCGGATACCATTGTCAGCTATGGAGAACGCCTTTCGTCCATAATCGTTGCCGAGCTGATAGAGGGAGCCGAGTGGTTTGATTCACGCACTTTCATCAAGACGGAAAGGAAGCACAACAAGCATGTGATTGACGCCGACCTGACGAATAAGTTGGTGAGAGAAACGTTTAGCTCCATCCCCAAAGTGGCGCTGGTGCCGGGATTCATCTCCTCGGACAAGACAACGGGCGAAGTGACCAACCTCGGTCGGGGCGGATCGGATTATACCGCAGCCATCATTGCAGCAGCACTTGATGCGGAAACATTGGAAATATGGACAGATGTGGATGGCTTTATGACTGCCGACCCGCGTGTGATTTCAACGGCATACACCATCACGGAACTTAGCTATGTGGAAGCGACCGAACTTTGTAACTTCGGTGCGAAGGTGGTCTATCCGCCGACCATCTATCCGGTGTGTCACAAGAATATACCTATCTTGATAAAGAATACATTCAATCCCGATGGCGTGGGGACTATCATCAAACAGGAGGTCTCCAATCCGCAGTGCAAAGCTATCAAAGGTATCTCTTCCATCAACGATACGAGTCTGATTACCGTTCAAGGTCTTGGTATGGTGGGTGTAATCGGTGTCAACTACCGCATCTTCAAGGCATTGGCAAAGAACGGAATCAGTGTGTTCCTCGTATCTCAGGCTTCATCAGAGAACAGCACTTCCATCGGTGTGCGCAATGCCGATGCCGACTTGGCTTGCGAAGTGCTGAACGAGGAATTTGCCAAGGAAATCGAGATGGGAGAAATCTCTCCGATTCTTGCGGAAAGAAACTTGGCTACGGTTGCCATCGTAGGCGAGAACATGAAACATACGCCGGGCATTGCAGGTAAACTTTTCGGTACGTTGGGACGCAACGGTATCAATGTAATCGCCTGCGCACAAGGTGCTTCGGAAACCAATATCTCTTTTGTCGTCGATTCCAAATCCTTGCGCAAATCACTGAACGTAATCCACGACTCTTTCTTCTTGTCCGAATATCAGGTGTTGAATCTCTTTATCTGTGGCATCGGTACGGTGGGCGGAAGCTTGGTAGAGCAGATCCGCTGCCAGCAGCAGAAACTGATGATAGAGAACGGGCTGAAACTTCATGTAGTGGGAATCATTGATGCGAGTAAGGCGATGTTCAGCCGTGAGGGATTCGATCTTTCCAACTTCCGCCAAGAACTGAAGGAAAAAGGCAAAGACAGTAACCTGAAAACCATCCACGATGAGATAATCGGAATGAATATCTTTAATTCCGTATTTGTAGACTGCACGGCAAGTCCTGACATTGCATCGCTCTACAAAGACTTGTTGGAACATAACGTATCCGTTGTAGCCGCCAATAAGATTGCCGCTTCTTCGGCTTACGAGAATTATCGCGAACTGAAAACGATAGCGCGCCAACGTGGTGTGAAGTTCCTGTTCGAGACAAACGTAGGCGCGGGTCTTCCGATTATCAATACTATCAATGACTTGATTCATAGTGGTGACAAGATTCTGAAAATCGAAGCCGTACTTTCGGGCACGTTGAACTATATCTTCAACAAAATCAGTGCCGACATACCTTTCAGCCGTACGATCAAGATGGCGCAGGAAGAGCGCTATTCCGAACCCGATCCGCGTATCGACCTTAGCGGCAAGGACGTAATCCGCAAGTTGGTGATTCTCGCACGCGAAGCCGGATACCGCATCGAACAGGAAGACGTGGAGAAGAACCTCTTCGTTCCGAACGACTTCTTCGAAGGTTCTTTGGAAGACTTCTGGAAACGTGTTCCGAGCCTTGATGCCGACTTTGAAGCTCGCCGTAAAGTACTGGAAAAAGAGAATAAGCACTGGCGTTTCGTTGCCAAATTGGAGAATGGGAAAGCCTCTGTCGGTCTGCAGGAAGTGGGTGCCAACCATCCTTTCTACGGCTTGGAAGGTAGCAACAACATCATCCTGCTGACTACGGAACGTTATAAAGAATATCCGATGATGATTCAGGGATACGGTGCCGGTGCCGGTGTGACTGCCGCCGGAGTATTTGCCGATATTATGAGCATCGCAAATGTTTAATGCCTTATGAAACATATTATCATATTAGGAGACGGAATGGCCGATTGGCCGGTGAAGTCATTGGGAGACAAGACGCTCCTGCAATATGCAAAGACGCCTTATATGGATAAATTGGCCCGTATGGGACGCGTGGGACGGTTGCACACCGTAGCCGATGGTTTCCATCCGGGCAGCGAGGTGGCCAATATGTCCGTTCTGGGGTATGACCTCCCGAAAGTATATGAAGGTCGCGGACCGTTGGAAGCCGCCAGCATCGGCATAGACCTGCAGCCGGGTGAGATGGCGATGCGCTGTAACCTGATTTGTATCGAGGGAGATATATTGAAAAACCACTCTTCGGGGCATATCTCGAAGGAAGAGGCTGATGTGCTGATCCGCTACCTGCAAGAGAAATTGGGCGATGATCGCGTGCGTTTCCATACGGGAGTTCAGTACCGCCACTTGTTGGTTATCAAAGGCGGAAACAAGCATTTGGATTGCACCCCGCCACACGA
>CAKUYM010000149.1 GCA_934716785.1 uncultured Bacteroides sp.
GACCGGTGTAGAAGTGGAAGAGGTGGAATGGATTCCGGCTGCGGACGGCGGACGCCCAACGATGAAGACCACCGGAAAGAAAGAGGTGATAGAGGCGGATATGGTATTGTTGGCAATGGGCTTCTTGAAACCGGAACAGCCGAAGTTTGCCGAGAATGTATTCCTTGCCGGAGATGCCGCCAGCGGAGCAAGCCTCGTGGTACGCGCCATGGCAAGCGGACGGAAAACGGCAGCGGATATAGACGCTTACTTAAAGAAGGAAGCTTCACGGTAGGGAATAATAAGAAATCCGACTGCTATTTGCGGTTCGTTCCACAGTTGTGGAACTAAAGGAAGACAGTTGTGGAACTAAAGGGAAACAGTGGTGGAACGAATTAGCCGTAGCGAATAAACTTATTAATCGTAGCGAATAGACTTATTAATCGTAGCAAACGAACTTATTAATCATAGCGAAAAAACAATCAACTTATTACAATAACCTCCAAAAACTTAAAGTTATGTGTGGAATAGCTGGTATACTCAACATAAAAGTCCAAACTAAGGAACTTAGGAACAAGGCACTGAGAATGGCTCAAAAGATTCGTCATCGCGGACCGGACTGGAGCGGGATCTATGTAGGCGGAAGTGCCATCTTGGCGCATGAGCGTCTTTCTATCGTCGACCCGCAAAGTGGCGGACAGCCCTTGTATTCGCCCGACCGGAAGCAGGTGCTCGCCGTAAACGGTGAGATTTACAATCATCGCGATATCCGTGCGAAATATGCAGGGAAGTATGAGTTTCAGACGGGAAGCGACTGTGAGGTAATTCTTGCTCTTTACAAAGACAAAGGCATTCATTTTCTGGAAGATATCAGCGGTATCTTTGCTTTCGTCCTTTACGACGAGGAAAAAGACGAGTTCCTGATTGCCCGTGACCCTATCGGCGTCATACCTTTATATATAGGTAAGGACAAGGATGGGAAAATATACTTCGGCAGCGAGCTGAAAGCGCTTGAAGGATTTTGCGACGAATATGAAGTGTTCCTACCCGGACATTACTTTTACAGCAAGGAGGGGAAAATGAAACGTTGGTACACGCGCGACTGGATGGAGTATGATGCCGTGAAGGACAGCACTGAGCAACCCGAAAAGGTGAAAACGGCATTGGAGGATGCCGTGCAACGCCAGTTAATGAGCGATGTGCCCTACGGGGTACTGCTTTCGGGCGGTCTGGACAGCTCCGTTATCTCCGCCATCGCCAAGAAATATGCCGCCAAACGTATTGAGACGGGCGGAGCAAGCGATGCATGGTGGCCGCAGCTCCACTCTTTTGCCGTCGGGCTGAAAGGTGCGCCCGACCTGATAAAGGCGCGTGAGGTGGCGGAATATATCGGCACGATACATCATGAAATAAACTACACCGTGCAGGAGGGTCTGGATGCGCTACGTGATGTGATTTATTTCATCGAGACGTATGATGTGACTACCGTGCGCGCCTCTACTCCCATGTATCTGTTGGCACGTGTCATCAAGTCCATGGGCATCAAGATGGTATTGAGCGGCGAAGGTGCCGATGAGGTTTTCGGCGGTTATCTCTATTTCCACAAAGCCCCTACCCCGCAGGCATTTCATGAAGAGACGGTGCGCAAACTTTCCAAGTTGTATCTGTACGACTGCCTCCGCGCCAACAAGAGCCTGTCTGCCTGGGGCGTGGAAGGACGCGTTCCCTTCCTCGACAAGGAGTTTCTCGACGTGGCGATGAGACTGAATCCGAAAGACAAGATGTGCCCCGGCAAGAGCATCGAGAAGAGAGTAGTCAGGGAAGCCTTTGCCGACATGCTGCCGGAAAGCGTGGCATGGCGACAGAAGGAACAATTCAGTGACGGCGTGGGATACTCATGGATAGACACATTGAAAGAGATTACAGCCGCCGCCGTCAGTGATGAGCAGATGGCGCATGCAGCCGAACGCTTCCCTATCAATACTCCGCAGAACAAGGAGGAATATTACTACCGCAACATCTTTGAAGAGCACTTCCCCAGTGAGAGTGCGGCACGCAGCGTGCCCAGCGTGCCCAGTGTGGCTTGCTCCACGGCAGAGGCATTGGCATGGGACGCTTCATTCAAGAACCTGAACGATCCGAGCGGACGGGCTGTGAAAGGAATACACGAGGAGGCCTATGAGTAACCCGTTCTGTTACTTTTTCGTAACACTCCCATTCTAAAAATCCAAGGATTAACGCAGATTAGCACATTATTGGCTGATTTGCGTTTTCTTTTTTTATAAATTTGAAGCCAAACTGAATTTATAACCTTTAAAAGATCGAACAAATGAACTTAAAGAAAATGATGATGGCTTCCGCCCTTTTAATAGCTGCCTGCTGCATGCAGGCGCAGACAAAAGTTATCGCCCACCGCGGTTTCTGGAAAACGCCCGGATCATCACAAAACAGTATTGCATCGCTTCAAAAAGCCGATTCTATCGGATGCTATGGTTCTGAATTTGACGTGTGGCTCACGAAAGACAACAAACTGGTTGTCAATCACGACCCCGCTTACAAAATGAGGCCGATGGAGTACTCCAAGGGAGACGCGCTGACCGGACTGAAACTGTCGAACGGAGAGAACCTGCCCAGTCTGAAGAGCTATCTGGAAGCCGGGAAAAAATGCAATACCCGATTGATACTTGAGTTGAAAGCGCACAGCGCACCGAAACGCGAGACGAAGGCCGTCAAGGAGATTTTGGCCATGGTGAAAGAGATGGGGCTGGAGAGCAGAATGGAATATATCACATTCTCGCTGCATGCCCTGAAGGAATTCATACAGTTGGCACCTGCCGGAACTCCTATATTCTACCTCAATGGCGAATTGTCTCCCAAAGAGCTGAAAGAGCTCGGTGCTGCCGGTCTCGACTATCACATGGGGGTGATTAAAAAGCATCCCGAATGGGTTGAGGAAGCCCATGCCCTCGGACTGAAGGTCAATGTATGGACTGTGGACAAGGCGGAGGATATGAAATGGCTCATTGAGCATAAAGTGGATTTCATCACCACCAACGAACCTGTCGTTCTGCAAAAGGAACTTGAATGACAATAAATCGATGTAAAAAATCAACGTAGATTTAAAATCGGCATAGATTAAAAAAGGGAACCATCCGGGCTTGAAGCTACGGATGGTTTTCTTTTTTAAGTGCCTGCAATTCCAGATTATCAGGGCTGAATATTCTTCATATATAATGAAATAATATGCAGAAAAAACAAACCGTATTACAATTTATCAATATGCGGATATTTACAATTTAAAATTGTAAGAAAATATAGTAATATACGGACTGATTGTAAGTTGTATAAAAAATAATAGATATCGGGTACTTATTTATACAAAAATAAAGCAAAAAGTCATATCTTTGCACTGTAATTAAACAAAAGGATACAACAACCAATAAATACAAGTCAAAATGACAAGCAAGATTAAGTTCACCAAAATGCACGGAGCCGGTAATGACTACATCTATGTAGACACGACCAAATATCCGATAGCAAACCCGGAAAAGAAAGCGATTGAATGGAGTAAATTCCACACAGGAATTGGAAGCGATGGACTTATCTTGATCGGTGTTTCCGATAAAGCGGATTTCAGTATGCGTATTTTCAATGCCGACGGCTCGGAAGCCATGATGTGCGGAAACGGTAGCCGCTGTGTGGGCAAATATGTATATGAATATGGCTTGACAGATAAAACGGAGATTACACTGGATACGCTATCGGGCATCAAAATACTGAAACTGCATGTTGATGGGAAAACGGTGACCGAAGTTACGGTGGATATGGGCAGTCCGCTGGAAACGGGCAAGATCTGCCTCGGAGATGAGTATCCTTTCCAGTCCACCAAAGTATCAATGGGAAATCCCCACTTAGTCACTTTTGTTGAAGATATTACTCAAATAAATCTGCCGGAGATCGGTCCTAAATTAGAGAATCATCCTCTTTTTCCGGACAGGACAAACGTGGAGTTCGCACAGGTTATCGACAAAGATACGATACGGATGAGGGTGTGGGAAAGAGGCTCGGGAATAACCCAGGCATGCGGAACCGGAGCCTGCGCCACAGCCGTGGCGGCTTTCCTTAACGGACTGGCAGGCAGAAGGAGTAAGATTATAATGGACGGAGGTGCTGTGACTATCGAATGGGAGGAGTGTTCCGGACATATATTGATGACAGGGCCAGCCACCAAGGTCTTCGACGGAGAGATTGAAGATATGGTGAGTGCAGAGCAATAAAAATAATAAAAGGACAACAAATACGATAAGAACTTAAAACAATAACAAAATGGCATTAGTTAACGAACATTTCTTGAAACTTCCGGGAAGTTATTTATTCTCGGACATAGCGAAAAAAGTCAATACGTTCAAGATAACGCATCCCAAGCAGGATATCATCCGGTTGGGCATCGGTGATGTCACGCAACCGCTCCCGAAAGCCTGCATCGAAGCCATGCACAAAGCGGTGGAAGAGATGGCAAGCAAGGATACATTTCATGGATACGGGCCCGAACAGGGATACGATTTTTTGATCGAAGCGATTATCAAGAATGATTTTGCTCCTCGCGGCATTCATTTCTCCACTTCGGAGATATTCATCAATGACGGAGCGAAAAGTGACACGGGAAATATTGGTGATATTCTCCGCCATGACAACAGCGTGGGGGTTACAGACCCTATCTATCCGGTATATATCGACAGCAACGTGATGTGCGGACGTGCCGGTGTGCTGGAGGAGGCTACAGGAAAATGGAGTAATGTGACATACATGCCCTGTACAAGCGAGAACAACTTCATCCCCAAGATTCCGGACAAACGGATAGATATTGTCTATCTCTGCTATCCGAACAACCCGACCGGCACTACACTGACCAAATCGGAACTGAAGAAGTGGGTGGATTATGCTTTGGCAAACGACACGCTGATTCTGTTTGATGCGGCATACGAGGCATATATTCAGGATGCGGATGTCCCCCACTCCATCTACGAGATAAAAGGAGCGAAAAAGTGCGCCATCGAATTCCGCAGTTTCTCAAAGACCGCCGGATTCACCGGGGTGCGTTGCGGATACACCGTGGTGCCGAAAGAGCTTACGGCAGCCACATTGGAAGGTGACCGCATTCCGCTCAACAAATTATGGAACCGCCGCCAATGCACGAAGTTCAACGGCACTTCCTACATCACCCAACGGGCTGCGGAAGCTGTCTACAGTGCGGAAGGCAAGGCGCAGATTAAAGAGACGATTAATTACTATATGACCAACGCAAAAATCATGAAGGAAAGTCTGGAAGCTACCGGATTGAAGGTTTACGGCGGAGTGAATGCTCCTTATTTATGGGTAAAGACTCCGAATGGTCTGTCCTCTTGGCGATTCTTTGAACAGATGTTGTATGAAGCCAATGTTGTAGGCACTCCCGGCGTAGGTTTCGGGCCGAGTGGTGAAGGGTATATCCGGCTGACTGCATTCGGCGAACGCAACGACTGCATTGAGGCTATGAGAAGGATAAAGAACTGGCTTTAGCAAAAAATTGCCTTTAGATTCGGAACAGCTTCCCCCGGCTCATTCAGAATCGGCAATTCATAAACTTGACAGTATTTCGCGCGCGACTATATACATGGACCGTACATCCACATTTTTCGAACTTAAAAAAGGTAAAAAGATGATGAAAACGACGATTTACAAAAAGATGGGGGTAATAACATTTGCATTATTACTGACAGGTATTATGCCATCGGCAATGATGGCACAGGATAAAATAGAGGCTTCCGTCGGAGCCGATTTAGTAAGCGGATATATCTGGCGCGGCCAGGATTTAGGCGGAGTCAGCATCCAGCCTTCAGCAGAAATCGCTTACAAAGGTTTCGCACTCGGAGCTTGGGGTTCTGTAGGATTAGAGCCGACAGACACCAAAGAATTTGACCTGACTCTCAGTTATTCAACGGGCGGGTTCAGCGTATCGGTGACGGATTATTGGTTTAACACCCAGGTAGCTGCAGGAATAGATGAGGACGGTGAAACGATTTATGCTACCAACAAGTATTTCAAGTATGGCGCCCATTCTACCGCCCATGTATTCGAAGCGCAGGTCGGGTATGACTTTGGTCCGCTGGCCGTCAACTGGTACACGAATTTTGCAGGAGCCGATGGGGTAAAAGAAAATGGTAAAAGAGCTTATTCTTCCTATCTTGAGCTTAGCGCGCCATTCAGATTGGGCGGTCTCGACTGGGCAGTGGATTTAGGGATGATACCTTGGGAAACTACTTTCTACAATGGATATACGAGTGGGTTCTGCGTATCGGATGTGAGCCTCGGAGCTTCCAAAGAGATTAAAATGACAGAGCACTTTTCCATTCCGGTATTTGCCAAGGTTTCGGTCAATCCACGTACGGAAGGTGCTTATTTCACATTCGGACTAAGTTTTTAAAATTCGGACTAAGTTAAAAAAAAGAGAATTCAAAATATCGAGAGAGCGTATAGGGATAAGGTAGTTAGAGTTTTGTTTTTATCGGTTTGTTGTATGGTAACCTGCTATGGCTGCCACTGCCCTATACCTCTTCTTTTATAGGTCAACACTAATATTTTAAGGTATATGAAAAAGATTGAAGCTATTATCCGTAAAACCAAATTCGAGGATGTGAAGGATGCACTTCTCGAAGCGGACATCGAGTGGTTCTCTTACTATGATGTGAGAGGAATCGGGAAAGCACGTCAGGGACGTATCTACCGTGGCGTTGTATATGACACCAGCTCCATCGAGCGAATCTTAATCTCTATTGTTGTACGCGACAAGAATGCCGAGAAAACGGTGCAGGCTATCATCAAGGCTGCGCAAACCGGAGAAATCGGAGACGGACGTATTTTTGTCATCCCTATCGAGGATGCAATCCGCATCCGCACCGGTGAACGCGGTGATATTGCTTTATATAACGCTGAACAAGAATTCTAAATATACAAATCATTATGGATACAAAATATAAAAGCCATAGCTTCGGTAAGCTGTGGATAGCCACTACTATACTTATGTTATGCTGTTTTGCAACTGACGCGCTGGCTCAGGATGCGGTTATTGTCGATACCGTTGTCACGGAGACACCGGATACGGTCGGCGAATTGACTTTGGGATTGAATACGGTCTGGATGCTGCTGGCCGCCATGCTTGTGTTTTTCATGCAGCCGGGATTTGCCTTGGTAGAGGCAGGTTTCACGCGGACAAAGAACACCGCCAATATCCTGATGAAGAACTTCGTTGACTTTATGTTTGGCTCTTTGCTTTACTGGTTCATCGGTTTCGGATTGATGTTCGGTGCAGGCGGATTCATCGGGATGCCCCACTTTTTCGATACGTCTTTCATCGACAACGGGCTTCCCAAAGAAGGATTCCTTGTCTTTCAGACGGTATTCTGCGCCACTGCCGCCACCATCGTATCCGGAGCAATGGCCGAACGTACCAAGTTCTCCATGTATCTGGTCTATACAATCTTTATCAGCGTGCTGATTTATCCGATCTCCGGTCATTGGACGTGGGGTGGCGGCTGGCTGATGAACGGTGAATCCGACTCTTTCATGATGAATCTTTTCGGAACCACCTTCCACGACTTTGCCGGATCTACCGTCGTTCACTCCGTAGGCGGATGGATTGCTTTGGTAGGTGCAGCTATTCTTGGTCCGCGTATCGGGAAATATGGGAAAGACGGCAAATCAAGAGCCATTCCGGGACACAACCTGACCATTGCCGCATTGGGTGTATTTATCCTCTGGTTCGGATGGTTCGGATTCAACCCCGGATCTCAGTTGGCGGCAAGCACCGAGACTGATGCCAACGCTATCTCACATGTATTCCTGACAACCAATCTGGCAGCGTGTGCCGGTGGCTTCTTCGCCTTGATGGTGAGCTGGATGAAATACGGTAAGCCGTCATTATCATTAACGCTGAATGGCATATTGGCAGGTCTGGTAGGTATCACTGCCGGATGTGATGTAGTATCCCCCGCCGGAGCTGTGGTGATTGGCGCTATCTGTGGCGTGGTGATGATATTCGCTGTCGACTTCATTGACAAAGTGCTGAAAATAGATGATCCGGTAGGTGCTTCTTCCGTACATGGTGTATGCGGTTTCTTAGGAACCATCCTCACCGGACTGTTCTCCACCGGCGAAGGCCTGTTCTACGGATACGGTTTCGGATTCCTCGGAGCGCAACTCTTCGGAGCCGTCGTGGTAGGAGCCTGGGCGGCAAGTATGGGATTTATCATCTTCAAGGTTCTTGACAAGATTCACGGTCTCCGCGTTCCGGCACGTATCGAAGAAGAGGGACTTGACATTTACGAACATGGAGAATCCGCTTACAACTAAATCCGTTTACAATTAACTTACAACTAAAATAGTTACTCTAACATATTTAACAACAAATCAATTTAAGGTATTATGTCAAAACTAAGATTCAGAGTAGTAGAAACCGCTTTCAAGAAGAAAGCGGTTGAGGTAGCAACTCCTGCTGAACGCCCGTCGGAGTATTTCGCCAAGTATGTGTTCAACAAGGAAAAGATGTTCAAGTACCTTCCAAGCAAGGTATATAATGCACTGATTGACGCTATTGACAACGGGGCTCCGCTGGACCGCAGCATCGCCGATGAAGTAGCGGCCGGCATGAAAAAATGGGCCATCGAGATGGGAGTTACTCATTACACTCACTGGTTTGCACCTCTGACCGAAGGTACGGCAGAAAAGCACGACGCTTTCATTGAACATGACGGTAAAGGCGGTGTGATGGAAGAATTTACGGGCAAGCTGCTTGTACAGCAGGAACCGGATGCTTCTTCTTTCCCGAACGGTGGTATCCGCAACACATTCGAGGCTCGCGGATACAGTGCATGGGATCCTTCATCACCTGCATTTATCGTAGACGATACTCTGTGCATCCCGACTGTATTTATCGCATATACCGGTGAAGCACTCGACTACAAGGCTCCGCTGCTGAAAGCATTGCGTGCTGTAGACAAAGCTGCCGTAGACGTATGCCACTACTTCAACCCGGAAGTGAAGAAAGTATTTGCTTATCTGGGTTGGGAACAGGAGTACTTCCTGGTAGACGAAGGCTTGTATGCGGCACGTCCCGATCTGTTGCTGACGGGCCGTACATTGATGGGACACGACAGCGCCAAGAACCAGCAGTTGGAAGACCACTATTTCGGTGCTATCCCTACCCGTGTGGCTGCATTCATGAAGGATCTTGAAATTGAAGCGTTGAAATTGGGTATTCCGGTAAAGACACGTCACAACGAGGTGGCCCCCAACCAGTTTGAGTTGGCTCCTATCTTTGAAGAATGTAACTTGGCCAACGACCATAACTTGCTCATCATGTCATTGATGCGTAAGATAAGCCGCCGCCACGGATTCCGCGTGCTACTTCACGAAAAGCCGTTCAAAGGCATCAACGGTTCCGGAAAGCACAACAACTGGTCATTGGGTACCGACACGGGCATCTTACTGATGGGACCGGGCAAGACGCCTGAGGACAACTTGCGATTCGTTACATTCGTAGTAAATACGTTGATGGCGGTTTATCATCACAACGGACTGCTGAAAGCGTCTATCTCCAGCGCAACCAACGCTCATCGTCTGGGAGCCAACGAAGCACCTCCTGCAATCATCTCCTCATTCCTTGGCAAGCAGTTGTCACAGGTGCTGGATCATATAGAAAACAGCACGAAGGATGACCTGATCGGGCTCAGCAGCAAGCAAGGCATGAAGTTGGATATTCCGCAGATTCCCGAATTGCTGATCGACAATACGGACCGTAACCGTACCTCTCCTTTCGCCTTCACCGGAAACCGTTTCGAATTCCGTGCCGTAGGTTCTGAAGCGAACTGTGCTTCGGCAATGATAGCATTGAATGCCGCCGTTGCAGACCAGTTGACGAAATTCAAGAAAGACGTGGATGATTTGATCGAGAAAGGAGAACCGAAAATCTCCGCTATCCTTGAGGTTATCCGCGGATATATCAAAGAGTGCAAGCC
>CAKUYM010000150.1 GCA_934716785.1 uncultured Bacteroides sp.
ACGGACTGTTTCAAAGCACAGAAGAAGCGCAAGAGTACACGAAGCAAGTAGACTTGAGCTATATAAACAGCCGAGTTACAGGCGGATGGCAAGCCGGCGACTTGAAATTCGTCGATTTGGACGGTGATGGTATATTAAGCATTGGAAAAAATACGGTAGACAACCCCGGAGACCGGAAGGTATTGGGAAATTCACTGCCCAGCCTTTCTTACGGAATTAATGCCGGCATACGTTGGTATGGCTTTGATGTCTCTGCATTCTTTCAGGGAACCGGAAATCACTACTGGTATCCTACCGGACAAGCGATGTCATTTTGGGGACCTTACTCCTATCCTTACCTCACCTATCTGCAAAAAGATTTCATGAAGGATGTATGGGCAGAAGATAATAGGGGTGCATACTTTACACGACCCATGGCATACTCTGCCACTTCCGGTCCGCTAAGCAAAGTCAACGACCGCTATCTACAGAATATACGCTACACGCGACTGAAGAATCTCACCGTGGGGTACACCGCTCCGGCAAGCCTGACAAAGAAAATAGGCATTGACCAGATACGGATTTACTTCTCCGGAGAGAACCTGTATTACTGGTCTCCGCTTAAGAAGCGCACGAAATATGTGGATCCGGAAGCTGCGTTCAACAGAAGCAGCGGTGTGGACAATAACGCCTACTACCCTTGGCAAAAGACATACACTTTCGGTATAGACGTCACTTTTTAATTATCTGATAAGAACCTCGCTTTTTAAAGCCGAATGACGGCAAACCATAAAAAAACAATTATGAAACCATTAATCATAGGAGCACTATCGATGCTCACCATACTGTCGGGATGTGACAATTTACTCGATTTGGAGCCCAAAAGCCAAATCTCACAATCGGATTACTTCAAGACCGAAACCGACTTGCAAATGTTCAGTAATACATTCTACAATAACATGCTGGACAAATCGCCATACGATGACCAAAGCGACCTGTATGTGCAACAAACACTATCCGATGAGATGATTGGAGGAACCAAACGTATTGTTCCTGCCTCCGGGGGAGGATGGTCGTGGAGCGACTTGCGGAAGATTAATACGCTGCTGGAATATACAGGCCGATGCAATGATGCCAAAGCAACAGTCAAATACAACGCTGTGGCGCGCTTCTTCCGGGCTTTTTTCTATTTTGAGAAAATAAAGCGCTTTGGCGATGTACCTTGGTACGACACAGAATTGGGATCGGACGACAATGCTTTGTACAAGGCCAGAGACTCACGCCAACTGGTAATGAAACACATGATAGAAGATATAGACTACGCAATAGAGAATCTTCCTGCCAAAGCCGATGAGAAGAGCAGTCCTTATCGGGTCACCAAAGGAGCGGCACTGGCACTGAAATCACGCTTCTGCCTTTACGAAGGGACTTACAGCAAGTATCATAACCTGCCTACGACAGAGGCAGACTACACTTACTATCTGCAACAGGCTGCCGATGCTGCCAAGATATTGATGGACAGGGACGAATATAAGCTATACAGCACCGGACATCCGGACCGCGATTATCTCACTCTCTTTGCCGAAGAGAACGCAAATCCCGACGAATATATCTTCGCCATCAAGTTTGATTACGGACTGAATATTTATCATAATGCCACGGCGCATACCATAGTCCCCACACAAGGACGTCCGGGCTTGACCAGAAAAATGGTAAACATGTATCTCAAAAAAGACGGAACGGCATTTACCGACCAAGAGGGATGGCAAAGCATGACCTTTGCTGACGAGACTAAAGACAGAGATCCGCGCTTGGCGCAAAGCATCCGCACACCGGGATATACCCGCATAGGAACAAGCAAGATATTGCCTCCCGATTTATCTGTCAGTGTCACCGGCTACCAGCCCATCAAGTTTGTGCAAGAGCCTACTGCCTCCGGCGGAAATGTTGACAGAAACGACCGCTCTACCTGCGACTTGCCCGTATACCGCTATGCAGAAGTCTTGCTGAACTATGCTGAAGCGAAAGCTGAGCTGGGCAATCTTACACAAGATGATCTGGACAAATCGGTAAATATGATAAGACAACGTGCCGGAATGCCCGACCTCAACATGGCAAAAGCCAATGCCAATCCGGACAGATATCTGTCGGATGAGGAGACCGGATTTACCAATGTCACCGGTGCCAACAAAGGCGTTATTCTGGAAATACGCCGCGAGCGTGCCATTGAGCTTACCCAAGAAGGATTCCGCTTCAACGACTTGGTGCGCTGGAAAGCAGGATATTGCCTCGACCAGTCTATCTGCGGAATGTACTTCCCCGGAAGTGGCTCATACGACCTATCGGGAAACGGAAAGCCCGACATCATTCTCTACAACGACGGCGAGGCAAAACCTTCGGCCGATTCGGGAGTTTTGGTTTATAAGATAGGAACCGACATCCTGCTCAGCGAGAAAGATAAAGGATATGTAGAATATCATAAGGATATAGTCCGGACTCCTTTTGACGAAGGACGAGACTACCTCTACCCTATCCCAAGAAATGAACGTTCGCTCAATAACAATCTTACCCAGAATCCCGGATGGAAAGACGGACTGGACTTCTAAGTTTCTTACTTCATTCTCAAAATAATTTATTAAGATCATGAAATATACTTATTACATATTATCATTGCTATTCTTCGCCCTTCTATCGGGTTGTAGCAAAGACGAATCGTCCTTGGCTAAAGCTGTATTGGCCAGCGCATCGTCCTTAAGTTTCGAAGCCAACGAGGCCGAGGAGCAAATCATAACCATCTATGCCGATGCCGACTGGAGCGCCGAATATCCGGAATGGGTTACTGTCACTCCGGCACAAGGCAGCGGCACCATGGATGTAACCATATCGGTGACCGACAACATGCGCGAAGGTGCCGTTGACAATCCTCGGAAAGCCACCCTTGTTTTCAAAGGAGGAACACTGGCAAGCCGTACAGACGTTATCGTGATGCAGAGCGGCGACAAGTATCGAGACTGCAAGGAGTATAAGTTGAACGAATTGACTACATTGGAAAACGGGCATGTGGTATCTGTAAATGGCGTAACCGTATCTGCCATTACCAATGGCGGATTTATGGTCAGCGACATGGAAAGCGGTTATAATATGTATATGCAAAGCAACACCAACGTAAACATCGGAGATAAGATTTCGGCAAAAGGAACCAAAGAAACCGATATGCAATCACTCGCATACATGGCTTGCGATGAAGTGCAGACTGTATCTACAGGAAATGCCGTTACGTATCCCGAAGCCGTTGATATCAGCGATAATATAGACAAATATAATTCTTCCGACAGAACGTTTATTTCTGTCAGTGGGGTTTTAGACGGAAATAAAGTGACCATCGCCGGTGCTTCTTTTTCAGCCAGTATATCCGACGCATGCGGCAAACTGAACTTATCAAGCCTGAACGGACATAAAGTGACAGTCAAAGGATTTTTTGCAGGAGTAGCAGCACCCGTGGTAAAACTCATTACAACAGAGGTTGAAGACGAAGGAGCTGTCGAAATAGTCTACTTTGCAGATGATTTCGAATGGTTGTCCGAATGGGCAAAAGTCAGCAATGCCGGACAAACTGTAGAAACAGACGATGCCAATGCCAAAGCTCCCAACATCATAACCGCAGCAACCCTCGGCACTGATTTCTTAAACGAGCTGGAACATACTCACGGATATACTTTGGTATACCGCAATGCTTCAGACAATACAGCAGATGCAGTGTACTTGCAAAGCAATTATTTAAAATTCGGAAAGACAAGTTTCGAAGCGGGAATCGTGCTTCCGCCCCTCAGCAACATACCGGCAGGAGAAGAACTCGTTCTATCATTCGACTGGTGTCCTATGATTACCGGATCACATAACTATGACCAGACACAACTTGCCGTACTGATTTCAAACGGCAACGAGGAGACAGAAATCGCAACCCTCACACATTCGTTTGTAAAAGCAGACAAGATGGCGTGGATTCATGCCAATGTCACCATCAGCGGACAGACGGTCACGGAGAAGACTAAGATTACAATCCGCTCAAAAGAATGGGACGCTGCCAACAAATCACAAAGGCGTTGGTTCCTCGATAATATCAAGGTGAAAAAGGCACAATGACAGCCTGCTTTTATAGCCTTTAAGACAAGAAGAATAGGGGGAGTTTCAATGGGGAGCTTCCCCTATTTTTCTTTCAGAACTATCACCGACCCGTCCATCTCATAATAGAATGGCGAAGTTAGCATCAGGATATTCAGCGCATTCTGTATACCGCCACCGGGGATGGTTCCTGTGAAGTACTCATTGGGCAATTTGTTGGAATCGAAGCGAATCTCTACGTCATAGATACGCGAAAGGGTCTTCATTATATTCTCTAAAGATTCTTTCTCGAAGTAGATATTTCCTTTCGTCCATTCAATGTAATCGTCGGGGTGCACTTGGGTAGCCGTTATCTTATGAGTGCTTTTATTGTATTCTATTTTGTCGCCGGGCTTCATGATATGGGATGCTCCTTGCGCATAGACCCCCACTTTACCTTTCAAAAGAACCACCGTCACGTCCTTGTCATCTTCATAGGCCGACACATTGAAAGATGTACCGAGCACTTTCACTTCCAGCTCACCGACCTGCACAATGAAAGCACGCTTTTCGTCATGAGTTACGTTGAAGTAGGCCTCACCATTCAGTTGCACACGACGTACTTTTTCTCCGAAATTGTTCAGATAGCTTAGTTGCGAAGCAGAATTTAGGACAACATTCGTTCCGTCCGGCAATTCGATGGTTGCCTTGTCGCCTTTATCGGCTTTTACCATAAAGGGAGCTCCTGCTGTTCGGGAAGAATCTATAAGATAATAGGTGAAGAAAGCGATGCAGACAGGCAGAAGGATAGCGGCAGCCCATCGCCAAGGATATATACGGACAATCTTCTGCTTTTCCTTTCCTTGAGTCTCTTCTTTGATGCGGGCAAACAGTTTGTCACGCAGCACAGGGTCAATGCCGGCATCCGATTGGGAGATTTCTTCTTCCCACCAACTCTGCAAATGGCGGTCGTTCTTTATCCAATCGGAAAGTTCTTTTATCTCTGCATCGGTTATATTTCCTTCGAAATACTTATCTACCAGTTCTTTATAATATATCTTATTCATTTTTCCTACTTATTCATATTTATAGATATGCATCTTCTCTTCTACTTATTTATAGATATACATTTTCCTCCTGCCCGCTATCCAAAAGATGTATTACAATTACATTTCATTAACAAAAAAGGCAAACAGAAGTGCAATCACCTTATCATAATGCTTCATCAACTGTTCACGCATAAACTTCACCGCCAAAGACAATTGCGTGGCAACCGTGCTTTCGGAAATACCCATCATTTCGGCTATTTCTTTATTCGTATAGTTCCGACGCTTGCTCAAGATAAAGATTTTCCTCCGCTGTGCGGGCAACTCCTCTGCCAAAGAGTCGATATAGTCGTTCAAGAAATGTAAGTCGATAGTCTCTTCCGTGTGCGAATCATGGTCTACCTCACTTTTCAGCAAATATTCATTGTAAACATATTCGATGGTCTGGCGCTGATACATATTCATCAGCATGTTTTTGGCTATCGTACAAAGAAAAGATATGAACGAGGCACCGGGGTCGACTTTCTCACGCACCTCCCATATACGGATAAATGTGGATTGCACCACTTCTTCTGCCATATATTGATTGCCGGAAGAAAGTCGCATAATGAAGTTGTACAGCTTGCCGCTATACATCTCATATAACTTTTCAAATGCTTGAAAAGAGCCTTCCTTCAGCTTGATTAATAAAAGTTTTTCAGCAGTAGAGTCAATCATATTTTGAAGTTTTGCGACAAAGACAGATTGCCGGCAGTCTAAAACCGGTGACAATATTATTAATATTTTCTCAATTATCCGATTTTCAGGAAAGGTTTCTGCACAAAATTATTTTCCGGGATGCCCAAAAATAGTTAATTACCTCTCCGTAGTTTCTCATGTTTAACCTGCATATAAGGATATTTGCTATCTTTGCGACAGAATTACGCCATTTAATATAAAATGAGATTCTAAAATTTAAAGAAAATGGGCAACATCAAGACAAAACAAAAGAATATTTCCTCTCAAAAACAGAGAAATAAAATAAATCCCTCAAAAATTGATGACGGGAAAAAGTTCATATTGTCTGATGTTTCCAAAGAGGAACTGAATAAAAGAAGGATTCCTGTATATCCTTACCTCCTTTAAATGTTAGAAAGCGCATATCCATTTTTCTTCATACAAAAAGATGAAGGGAATGAAAATGGACTTCTATCTATATCATTATACAGATTCAAATCCAGCAAATCAAAATTAGTTTATGTTGTCAGGGTAGAGCAATATGAATATAATTATTTTGAATAGCTATTACATTAATAAGTCAAACGAATACCTGCCTGTATATTGAAATTAAACGGATTTTCTTTGCGTATGGTCTGAATATCCGAACCATCATCAAAATAATAGGCTACCCCAGGCTCTATATAGACACCGATGCGTTTCGTTGCATTCAACTGTGCACCAACCGCACCGAATACGGAGAATTGCAGAGGTTTTACCGTCTCCTTTTCGGAGCCCAACTTTCCATAAACACATTTCTCAACCATACCGCCCCCGGATACATAAAGAGTAACAAGTTTCTTATCAAGGAAATTCCAGTTGGCACGCAACGGAATACCGATATAATGGAGTTTCTGTTCTATCATTTGCTGTTCGTCATCGGCAAGCTTGGCATCCGAAGAAAGAAGCGTATAAGTAAGCCCTGATTCAAGAGAAAATCCTTTACCCAAAGTCTTACGAATTGACAATCCGAAAGAGATGGGCTGATGATGCTTGATATCAAGCACTTGCTTGGCCTGACGCAGATAGGGCACTCCGTCTTTAAATACCAAAGTCTGGTCATTGGGAATCGCCATCAAACTGTTGGATACAGCAAGCATACTGACTCTGGACATATAGGGATGCACACCCGAACCTATCTCGGAAGAAGCCCCACTCGAATTGTTTACCCCCAATCCCATCGTCCATGTCCCTTTTCGGGAAGATTTTGTCTTTGTCGGGATATGATATTTGTCCTTTCCGGAAGGACGACGAGGTCTATTATCTGCTGTCGGCTGGTCAGAATCTTTTTGAGTTCGTTCGAGATCGATACTTGTATCATCAGACTCTGTTACTGATACCGGCTTATCTTTCACTTCATCCACCACCCTTTTATATTTCACGACTGGCTCATCCGCATGTTTGGGGATACTCTTGTCCGCCTTAGCCAATCGCTTTTCACGAACTGAGATAGGGTTCATAACGGGCTCTACATCAATTCCTTGCACATCCGGTTGCTGTCCACTCGGCAAAGCATCAGGCATAGAAGCCAATGCAGGTGTTTGTATACGCCGCATTTCATCTGCGGCAGGTGTCCCTAAGAAATACAGGCTGACTGATGAAACAACAGCCAACAAGATAACAGCCGCGGCCGCCATCATCCATTTCCGATAAGGATATATTTTCTTTTCTACAGGATGCATAAGTTCCTTCTCCAGCTGTTCCCAACCGGAAGCAGGTGTCGGCTCGGAATAATCTGCAAGCTTCTCCTTCAACTTATTCATCCATAATTCTTTATCTTCCATCTCTGTCTATCCATTATTCGTTATCCATTCTTTCACTCTTTTTGCCAATGCCGTCTTCGCCCGAAACAGTTGCGAAGCCGATGATTTTTCATTTATACCCAACATTTGAGCAATCTCTTTGTGGGATTTGTCCTCAAATGTATAAAGGTTGAACACAGTTCGATACCCTGCCGGTAGTTCTTCGATAAACCGCATCAGTACCTTTTGCGGTATCGCTTCGACATCAGAAGCATCCGGCTCTTCATACTCTTCGGGCAACTCTTCCAATGATGCCGCCTGATTGATGACATCATTCTTTCGAAGATATTGCAAAACCGTATTGACTACCACCCGTTCCATCCAAGCACGCAAAGAACCCTCACCGCGCCAGGTGAACTTGTCGAAAGAGTCGAATATCTTTATAAAACTATCGTGAAGCAGATCTTGGGCAGTATCACGGTTGCCGGTATAGCGCAGGCAGATACCAAGCATACGCCCGGCATACTGCTCATACAGCTCCTTGCGGGCCCGATTGTTTCCTTGCCTGCATTGTTCCGACAACTCAAATTCTTCCATTCTCTTATACACGTGTTTACCCTATAAATGCAACAAAGATATGAATACTGCATAGAGAGAACAACTCTTTTTCATTTTTATTTCTTCAGCCGCTTTTATTTCTTTAACAGATGTAAATGCAATATTCACACCTCTTATGCATTTCAAAAATACAAAGCAGAATATTATTAATCAATCTAAAACCTATTTTACTATATGAAGAAATTTAAATTCATTGCCTTTATCTTTGCTATTATGACTGCAATGCCTGTTTTTCAATCCTGCTTGGATGATGACAGTCCGTCCGACCTACTGGTTGTCAGTACAATAAATATGATAAGCCAGGATAGCAAGGATTTTTATTTCACTTTGGATGATGGAAAAAAGATGTATCCGAGTAACGGGCAAGGATGGACCGGGACAGATTTTGTGGACGGACAGCGTGCCTTTGTCATATTCAGCGAACTGGAAGAGCCGGTGAACGGATATGATTACAACATACAAGTAAAGCAAATCAAAGAAATCCTGACTAAGGATATTGTTACCATGGGTGAGGAAGAAAATACAGAAGAGAATATTGGAGACGACAAGATTAACACTACCTACATGTGGATAAATAAGGACAAGAAATATCTGACTATAGAATTCCAATACTATGGGACTAACAGTGAAGATAAAAAACATTTCCTGAATTTGGTTGTCAACAATCCTGTGTCGGCTTCTACCGCAAACGAGGAAGGTGAAGAGGATGAATATATCGATCTGGAATTCCGCCACAACCGCAAAGGTGATTATCCGCAAAGTTTAGGTGAAGGGTATGTTTCATTCAAATTGGATAAAATCAAGGAACAGATGGAAGGTAAGAAAGGACTAAGAATCCGTGTCAACACCTTATACAACGGAATAAAGACATACGAAGTGAAATTTCCGTAAGGAGGAAGAATGAATTGACGAAGGAATTAAAGACACTCTTTTTTATTATTATATATTAATTAAGAGGGCGGTAGTTGTGAAACTCCCGCCCTCTTTCCTTTTCTAAAAAAGTCTTTTTCTCTGATAAAAGGAGATTCTATTTCTTATCCCCCAAATAATTCCATACACCGGCACTCAATGCAGCTCCTACAAACGGAGCAATGATGAATAACCATAATTGTGACAATGCTTCTCCTCCTTGGAATAATGCCGGAGCAATGCTACGCGCCGGATTCACAGAAGTACCCGTGATAGGAATACATACGATATGTACCAGCACCAAGGTCAGACCGATAGCGAGTCCGGCAAGATTGCCTGCCCCCTTCTTCGGATCGGTAGATCCCAAGACCACTAATACAAAGATAAATGTAAACACAGCTTCAGCAATAAACGCTTGCAACATTTCTCCTTCACCGAAACTGTTGGCTCCTGTTGCCGTGGGACCATCATGAGCTCCGGTAGACACCAAAGCAAAAAGAATGGCCGAGCCGATAAGAGCCCCAATCACTTGGAAAAGCATATACATCCCTGCATCTTTCCCATTCATACGTCCGCTCAGGAACACACCTAATGTAATGGCAGGATTAATATGACAGCCCGAAATGCCACCGATAGCATATGCCATCGCTACAACGGACAAACCAAAGGCCAAAGCCACGCCGATCGTTCCTACACCGGCGCCTACTGTACCGGCCAAACTACCTGCAAAGACAGCGCTACCACATCCCATAAGGACAAGCACCATCGTTCCAATCATTTCTGCAATGTACTTTTTC
>CAKUYM010000151.1 GCA_934716785.1 uncultured Bacteroides sp.
ATATAACATTTTTATTAATAAGGTTGTTCATAAAAACGGAAAAAAAGTCCGGTTTCATAAATCTTTTTTTTCTTTCTGGGGTTTAATCTTATTTAACGGGCTTTGGATATTAATCAATGCGACTTAAAACGTACATTTGCAAGTGTATGTTGGCTGGTGATAAAGTTGCTTTTAATACCGGTCGGTCAGGCAACGGTGTCTGTTTCTTGCAAGAAAAAACAGAAATAGGTGTTTTTTTGACGGATTTCTTTGTCGGATGATAAAATTTCTATTATTTTGTTGCCCGAAACTGAATGATAATTGACAGGAACTTTGAATTATTAATTAAAACAGAATATAAGAATATGAAAAAATTAGTCGTATTAGGAATGGGAATATGCTTGGTTTTGGCATTTACATCTTGTAAATCCAGCGAGAGCGCCTATAAGAAAGCTTACGAGAAAGCAAAACAGCAGGAATTGGCGGAGCCGCAAGTAGAAGCTCCGGTAGAAGTGACTCCGGTGGTTGCAGCTCCTGTGACAACGCCTAAAGCAGCAGATACGTCCGGTGTTCGTCAGGAAAAGGTTACGGTGGTTTCCGGCAATGAAGGATTGAAAGATTACAGTGTAGTGGTCGGCAGTTTCGGTGTGAAGGCTAATGCCGAAGGTCTGAAAGACTGGTTGGAAGCACAAGGATACCATCCTACTATCGCATTTAATGCAGAGAAAGCAATGTATCGCGTGATTGTCAGCTCATTTGCCGATAAAGCCGCTGCAGTCGACGCTCGCAATGCATTCAAGGCTAAGTATCCGAGCCGTTCCGATTTCCAAGGGGCTTGGTTGCTGTATCGTGTGTATTGATTTCTTTTTGGTAATATATGTTGGAAAGGACAGATGTTTTTTCCGGATAAGAAGGCGGTAACTGGGAAGTTACTGCTTTTTTATTGAGAGTACAATGCATTCTTCGAGAGCACAACACGTTGTTTTATTTAGATATTTTTATTATAATGCTAAAAGAAGTTATAAATGATAGCAAGGAAACTTTTGTAGTGGATAAAGTTTTTACTTTTGTCAATTCTTAAGTTAGAGAATCCACAGCCTTGGTGTAGACGAGGTGTTAATAAAGGAATTAAATGGAACAGAAGTATGCAATGGCTGCTATCAGTGCAGCATTAAAAGCCGGTGAAGAAATACTTTCTATCTATGAGGATCCGGCATCGGATTTCGGGATAGAGAAGAAGGCAGACAACTCTCCGCTGACAATAGCAGACAGAAAGGCACATGAAACGATAGTGGCGGTTTTGAACAAGACTCCTTTTCCTATCCTTAGCGAGGAAGGAAAACACTTGGACTACGGCATTCGTAGCAAGTGGGACACTTTGTGGATTGTAGACCCCTTGGATGGTACAAAGGAATTTATCAAACGAAACGGAGAGTTTACCGTGAATATCGCTTTGGTGAAAAATTCCGTACCGGTAATGGGAGTCATTTATGTGCCGGTGAAAAAAGAACTTTATTATGCCGTGGAAGGCGTGGGAGCTTATAAATATAGCGGCATCGGCAAGTTGGAAGGTGACGGAGTGTCACTGCAACAGTTGATGGAACATTCGGTGCGGATGCCGTCAAAGACTGTACGTGATCATTTTATCGTTGTGGCTTCCCGTTCGCATCTGTCACCTGAGACGAAAGATTACATTGCCGATTTGGAGAAGAAACAGAGTGGCATTGAATTGATCTCCAGTGGAAGTTCAATTAAGATTTGTTTAGTCGCAGACGGGATGGCTGATGTATATCCTCGTTTCGCTCCGACGATGGAGTGGGATACCGCTGCCGGACATGCAATAGCACGTGCAGCAGGGATGGAAGTATATCAGGTCGGGAAGAACGAGCCTCTGCAGTACAATAAGGAGGATTTGTTGAATCCGTGGTTTATCGTTGAGCCGATAAGAGAACATTAATTAATGTTTATATGACATTTGAAATTGTATTTGTATTATTATCTCTATTAGGAATGGTGGCTGCCTTGGTCGCAGACAAGATGCGCCCGGGCATGGTGCTTTTCTCGGTAGTGGTATTATTCTTATGTGTAGGTATTCTGACCCCCAAAGAGATGCTTGAAGGATTCAGCAACAAAGGGATGATTACTGTTGCCTTGCTGTTCTTGGTCAGTGAAGGTATTCGCCAGTCGGGCACATTGGGGCAGGTGATAAAGGTGTTGCTGCCTCAAGGTAAGACAACAGTGTTCAAGGCACAGTTGCGTATTCTGCCTTCGGTCGCTTTTATCTCCGCTTTTTTGAATAATACTCCTGTTGTAGTCATATTCGCCCCGATTATCAAGCACTGGGCAAAATCAGTGAAGTTGCCAGCCACTAAGTTTCTGATACCACTTTCGTATGTCACTATTTTAGGTGGAATTTGTACGCTGATTGGTACATCTACCAATCTCGTGGTGCATGGGATGATATTGGAAGCCGGATTTGAAGGATTCTCGATGTTCGAGCTTGGAAAGGTGGGCATCTTTATAGCGATTGCCGGCATTGTTTATCTTTTTATTTTCTCCAAACGCCTGTTGCCGGATGCGCGTCCGGATACGGCTGTGCCCGATGAGGATGTGGAAGAAGGAGAGAAGTTGCATCGGGTAGAGGCCGTTTTGGGTTCCCGTTTTCCCGGTATCAACAAGAATTTGAAAGAGTTTAATTTCCAACGCCATTACGGGGCTGAGGTGAAAGAAATCAAGACTCGCAGCGGACAGAGGTTCGTGACGAATCTGGAAGAAGTGGAACTTCACGAAGGCGATACGCTTGTGGTGATGGCGGATGATACATTTATCCCGACGTGGGGAGAATCTTCCGTGTTTGTCCTGTTGACAAACGGAAATGAACCTGATACTACAGGAAAGAAAAAACGCTGGTTTGCCTTGCTACTGTTGGTCTTGATGATTGTAGGTGCAACGGTGGGCGAACTTCCGGCCATCAAAGAGCTGTTTCCGGATGCCAAGCTGGATATGTTCTTTTTTGTTTCTATTACTACGATAATCATGGCATGGACAAATCTGTTCCCCGCCCGTAAGTATACCAAATATATTTCGTGGGATATCCTGATAACTATCGCTTGTGCATTTGCTATCAGTAAGGCAATGGTGAATTCCGGTGTGGCCGATTGTGTGGCTAAGTTCATTATCGGGCTGAGTGATAATTACGGACCTCACGTATTGCTTGCCATGCTGTTTCTCATCACGAATTTGTTTACGGAGTTGGTGACGAACAATGCGGCTGCCGCTTTGGCATTCCCCTTGGCACTGTCTATTGCCGCCCAGTTGGGGGTGAGCCCGACGCCTTTCTTCGTCGTGATCTGCATGGCTGCATCCGCCAGTTTCTCAACGCCTATCGGTTATCAGACAAATTTGATTGTGCAAGGTATCGGCAACTATAAGTTCATGGATTTCGTCCGCATCGGTCTGCCGCTTAATATCATTACTTTCTTAATCTCTGTTATTCTGATTCCGATGATCTGGAATTTTTAATAAAACTATATAAATGGAAGAAAAAAATCATATATATCCCATATTCGGCCGTATGATGACACGGCAGGATAAAGAGGAGCTTTTGGGACAGCATAGTGTGATGGTTTGGTTTACCGGACTGAGTGGCTCGGGCAAGAGCACGATTGCTATTGCGTTGGAGCGTGAGCTCCACAAGCGGGGGCTGCTTTGCCGTATCTTGGACGGAGACAATATTCGTAGCGGAATCAATAACAATCTGGGATTCTCCGCAGCCGACCGTGTAGAGAATATCCGCCGTATAGCCGAGGTGTCCAAGTTATTCCTCGACAGCGGCATTATTACGATTGCCGCATTCATCAGTCCGAACAACGATATTCGTGAAATGGCTGCGAATATTATCGGCAAGGATGATTTTCTGGAGATTTTCGTAAGCACTCCGTTGGAAGAGTGCGAGAGGCGTGACGTAAAGGGATTGTATGCGAAAGCGCGGAAAGGGGAAATCCGGAACTTTACGGGAATTTCCGCTCCGTTTGAAGTCCCGGCGCATCCGGCTTTATCCTTGGATACCTCAAAATTGAGCCTTGAAGAATCGGTGAACCGTTTGTTGGAACTGATTCTGCCCAAAGTAAAAAAGAATGTTTAGTAGAAGAATAAAATCATTATTTTAGTAATGGAAGAATATAGATTAAGCCATTTGAAGGAGCTCGAAGCAGAGTCTATTCATATCATCCGCGAGGTGGCTGCGGAATTTGAGAATCCGGTAATGCTCTACAGCATCGGAAAGGATTCTTCGGTGATGGTGCGTCTGGCTGAAAAAGCGTTTTATCCGGGCAAGGTGCCATTTCCGTTGATGCACATCGATTCGAAATGGAAGTTTAAGGAGATGATTCAGTTTCGTGACGAATATGCAAAGAAATACGGATGGAATCTGATTGTAGAAAGCAACATGGAGGCTTTTAATGCAGGTGTGGGACCTTTCACGCATGGAAGCAAGGTGCATACAGACCTGATGAAGACACAGGCTTTGCTTCATGCGTTGGATAAATATAAATTTGATGCCGCATTCGGAGGTGCTCGTCGTGATGAGGAGAAGTCGCGTGCCAAAGAGCGCATCTTCTCGTTCCGCGATAAATTCCACCAGTGGGACCCGAAGAATCAGCGTCCTGAACTGTGGGATATCTACAATGCCCGCGTGCATAAGGGAGAAAGTATCCGTGTGTTCCCGTTGAGCAACTGGACGGAGCTGGACATCTGGCAGTATATCCGTCTGGAGAATATCCCCATTGTTCCGCTGTATTATGCCAAGGAACGTCCGGTAGTGAATATAGACGGCAATCTGATAATGGCGGATGATGACCGTCTGCCGGAAAAATATCGGGATAAGATTGAAATGAAGATGGTGCGTTTTCGTACGTTGGGCTGCTGGCCGCTGACCGGTGCAGTGGAAAGCAATGCATCTACGATTGAAGAGATCGTGGAAGAGATGATGACTACCACCAAGAGTGAGCGGACAACCCGTGTGATCGACTTCGATCAGGATGCGAGCATGGAACAAAAGAAACGTGAAGGATATTTTTAATTGGAAATAGAAATGGCAGATAATAAATTAGATATAAAGGCTTTTCTGGACAAGGATGAACAGAAAGACTTGCTGAGACTGTTGACCGCCGGTTCGGTAGACGATGGGAAATCAACGTTGATCGGACGCTTGCTGTTCGACAGTAAGAAGTTGTATGAGGATCAGTTGGATGCATTGGAGCGTGATAGCAAACGTGTGGGCAATGCGGGCGAGCATATCGACTATGCATTGCTGCTCGACGGCTTGAAGGCAGAGCGTGAACAAGGTATTACAATTGACGTGGCTTATCGCTATTTCTCAACCAACGGGCGTAAGTTTATCATCGCGGATACTCCGGGGCATGAGCAGTATACACGCAATATGATTACCGGTGGCTCTACGGCCAACTTAGCGATTATCCTCGTGGATGCCCGTATGGGAGTGATTACGCAGACACGCCGCCACACCTTCTTGGTCTCTTTACTTGGCATCAAGCATGTGGTGCTGGCTGTCAACAAGATGGACTTGGTGGACTTCTCGGAAGAACGTTTCAATGAAATCGTTGCGGAATATAAGAAGTTCGTGGCTCCGCTGGGAATTCCTGATGTAAACTGTATCCCTCTATCTGCATTGGATGGCGACAATGTCGTCGATTTATCAGAACGCACTCCGTGGTATAAAGGAACTTCTTTATTGGATTTTCTGGAGACTGTCCATATCGACAACGACCATAACCTGACGGATTTCCGTTTCCCGGTTCAATATGTGCTCCGCCCGAATCTGGACTTTAGAGGGTTCTGCGGCAAGGTGGCATCCGGTGTCATCCGTAAAGGAGATACGGTGATGGCACTTCCTTCAGGCAAGACATCGAAGGTGAAGAGCATCGTTACTTATGACGGGGAACTGGATTATGCTTTCCCGCCACAGTCTGTGACGCTGACGCTGGAAGATGAGATTGATGTGTCTCGTGGTGAAATGCTTGTACGTCCCGATAATCTGCCGATTATCGACCGCAACTTTGAAGCGATGATGGTGTGGATGGACGAAGAGCCGATGGATGTCAATAAATCGTTCTTTATCAAACAGACCACCAACTTGAGCCGTACGCGCATTGATGCAATCAAGTATAAAGTGGATGTGAACACGATGAAACATCTGTCTTTGGAAAACGGACAACTGACAAAAGAGACTTTGCCTTTGCAACTGAATCAGATTGCACGCGTGGTGCTGACCACCGCTAAGGAATTATTCTTTGATCCTTATAAAAAGAACAAATCTTGCGGTTCGTTCATTCTGATTGACCCGATAACCAATAACACCTCAGCGGTGGGTATGATTATCGACCGGGTAGAGATGAAGGATATGAGCAATACGGATGATGTTCTCGTATTGGATCTGGCAAAGTTGGGAATCGAACCGGAACATTATGAAGCTATAGAAAAAGCGGTGAAAGACTTGGAACGCCAGGGAGTTGCCGTGAAAATTGTAAAATAAGATAATATGGGATTACTCGAATTTAATAAACTTCCGATTAATACGCTGGTAGGTGCCGACTGGAAGACGTTTAAGGCAATCACTGCCAATCGTGAAATTGATGCAGCTTATAAAGGCAAATACCGTTTGACAAAAGCTGTGTGCCGTCTGCTCTCTCCGTTGGCAGGACTGCAAGATAGGCGGTATGAGAAGCTGCTGGTCGACCAACCGTTGGAACATGATCCGGTATTTATCCTGGGGCATTGGAGAAGCGGGACTACTTTTGTGCATAATGTATTCTCCTGCGACAAGCACTTCGGATATAATACGACGTATCAGACCGTATTTCCTCATTTGATGATGTGGGGGCAGCCTTTCTTTAAAAAGAATATGAGCTGGTTGATGCCGGACAAGCGCCCGACTGATAATATGGAGCTGGCTGTGGATCTTCCGCAAGAGGAAGAGTTCGCGTTGGCGAATATGATGCCATATACATATTATAATTTTTGGTTCTTGCCGAAATATCAACAAGAGTATGCCGATAAGTATCTGTTGTTTGACGATATTACGGATGCCGAACTGAAAGTTTTTGAAGAAGTGTTTACGAAACTGATCAAGATTTCTTTGTGGAATACACACGGCACGCAGTTCCTCAGCAAGAATCCGCCGCACACGGGCAGGGTGAAGGAACTGGTGAAAATGTTCCCGAACGCCAAGTTTATCTACCTGATGCGTAATCCGTACACTGTATTTGAATCGACACGCAGTTTCTTTACAAATACAATTCAACCGCTGAAATTGCAGGATATAAGCAATGAACAATTAGAAGAGAATATTCTTTCTATATATGCAAAGCTTTACCATAAGTATGAATCGGACAAACAGTTTATCCCGGAAGGGAACTTGATAGAAGTGAAGTTTGAAGATTTTGAAGCGGACGCGATGGGTATGACGGAGAATATTTATAAGTCTCTTTCCATCCCCGGATTTGCCGAAGCACGCGGAGATATAGAGAAGTACGTAGGTGGCAAGAAGGGGTACAAGAAAAATAAGTATAAGTATGATGACCGCACTATCCGGTTGGTAGAAGAGAACTGGGGCTTTGCTTTGAAACAGTGGGGTTATAATTTGTAAGAAGAAAAAAGAAAGGAAAATAATGATTCGGAAAATCGTTCGTCGCCTGTTGGTTACAGGTTTTGTGGCATTTTTATCTTCCTTGTCTTTGATGGCGCAACACCGGGTGGAAATGCTTCCTTTCGGAGACATGGATCAGTGGATAGACCGTCAAATAAAGGAGTCGGGTATTATCGGTGGAAATACAAAAAATGTATATGCGATAGGGCCTACATCTGTAATCAAGGGAGATCAGGTTTATAAGAATATGGGCGGATCGCCTTGGGGAACGTCCAATGTGATGGCAAAGGTGGCAGGTATAACAAAGACCAATACCTCGGTTTTCCCGGAAAAGCGGGGAGACGGATACTGTGCGCGGTTGGATACACGCATGGAAAGCGTGAAGGTATTGGGGCTTGTCAATATTACGGTATTGGCGGCTGGCTCTATTTTTACCGGTTCGGTGCATGAACCGATAAAAGGTACGAAGAATCCGCAGAAGATGCTACAGACGGGCATCCCGTTTACCAAGAGGCCGATTGCCCTTCAATTTGACTATAAGGTGAAGATGTCCGACCGAGAGAACCGTATCCGCGCCACCGGTTTCAGCAAGATTACGGATGTGCCCGGCAAAGACTATCCGGCAGCTATCCTGTTCCTGCAGAAGCGTTGGGAAGATGCAGAAGGAAATGTGTATGCCAAGCGTATAGGTACGATGGTGACTTACTATTATCACTCCACAGACTGGAAGAATAACGCTTCTTATGAGATTATGTATGGCGATATTACGGCTCGTCCTGAATATAAGGCCCATATGATGCGTTTGCAGGTGACCGAAAGCTATACGGTGAACAGCAAAGGTGAAAGTGTGCCTATCCATGAGGTGGCGTGGGGAGATGAAAATGATGTGCCGACTCACATGTGTCTTCAGTTTACATCCAGCCATGGAGGTGCTTATATCGGTTCGCCGGGGAATACATTGTGGATTGATAATGTGAAATTGGTGTATTAGTGCGTGTATGAATGAAAAAATACGTGATTTTTTGTTTGTGTTATATTAAATATCTATATTTGCATTAATTTATAGAAAAGAGTGAAGTTTGCTGACTCTTTGTATGGTTTGCATGGGGTAAACGCTGAGCCTTTATTTTCTATAGGTGCTGAAATATATTATTTACTAAAATAAATTGAGATGAAAAAGGGTTTATTGTTTGTTTTATTGGCAGCGGCTTCAGTCAGTCTGTCTGCTCAAGAAAAAGAAAACACTAAAAAAAGCTACCGGGTAGAGACAAATCTCTTTGGCGCTAATTGGTTTGTCAGTGGTGGAATTGGTGCACAGATGTACTTTGGAGATAATGACAGCAAAGCAAGTTTTGGAAAAAGACTCGCTCCGGCACTTGATATCTCTGTAGGTAAGTGGTTTACTCCGGGTATCGGATTGCGCGTGTCTTATAATGGTCTTCAAGCTAAAGGTGCAACACCGGATGCTGGTGACGTTTATGTAAAGGGCGGTACTTTTTCTAATGGTTATTACAAGCAAAAATGGAATCTTGCAAACTTCCACGGTGATGTAATGCTTAACCTTTCCAATATGCTTTGCGGCTACAATGAAGAACGTGTTTACTCGTTCATTCCTTATGCAGGAGCCGGACTTGTACACTCATGGAGCGACCCGAAAGAAAACAACCTGGGTTTGAATCTTGGTTTGATCAACCGTTTCCGTCTTTCTTCAGCATGGGATCTTAACGTAGAGTTGCGTGGGCTGTTGATGAAGAACGCTTTCGGTGGTGCAAGCAAAGAAGGTATGGCTGGTCTGACTGTAGGCGTGACTTACAAGTTCAAGAAACGTGGTTGGGAAGCTGTTCCTACTGTGCCGATGGTGCCGGAAAGCCAGTTGAACGATATGAGAAATACTCTGAACTCTTTGAAGAGCGAAAACGAATCTCTGAAGCGTGAGTTGGTTGATGCACGTAACAAGAAACCGGAAGTTATCGTTCAGAAAGAAGCCGGCTTTGTTCCGCGTCTTGTTGTCGTATTCAATATCGGCAAGAGCAACATCAGCAAGAGAGAATACATGAATATCGAAGCTATGGCTAAGGGTATTAAAGAAAACCCGAACAAGGTATTTACTGTAACGGGATATGCTGACCAAGGCACCGGTTCTGCCGAGTACAACATGAAGTTGAGTAAGAAGAGA
>CAKUYM010000152.1 GCA_934716785.1 uncultured Bacteroides sp.
CGCAGCCACTACGTTCAGAACGAAGCCGGTAGTAGTGATAAAGTTAGGAGTTATTCCTATTTTAATCATTCCATGTATCAACGGGTTGATAATCTTGTAAATCAACTGTTGTAAATAATCTCTGTAATTCATGTTTATACTTATTTATTTCAATTTTGTCAGTTTCTTTTTCCGAACAAGCTCCTTATATCTATATTCCGATACACGAAGAGACGCTGCATGTTATAATTCCAGAACAGCGCGACGATCACCGCCACCACGATCTTCGGTATAATGAAATAATCGCCGAAATACAGACTGAGCGTATCCTGCACCCATGGAATCTTCGCCAAAGACTCCGTCAGTATATACGTTCCCCATGTATTGAGCCAAACGCTGCAAAGCCACACCAAGATGAACTTGACAGCTACATTCGCCTTTTTGCCTTTCGATTTAAAGGTCCATTTGTAATTAATGATGCAATTGACAATTCCCCCGTAGATAGCCCCCGCCAAGGTGGCATATACATAGTAGACATCAAACAGCCTGACCAGAAGAATCGTTACGAGGAAGTCTGCGATGGTTGCCATCTGAGCAGAAAGCTGCGCCCTCAAGAACATGAAGAAGCCGCCTTTCTGGGAAATCATCCGTGCAATCTTCTTCAGCCAACCACCCATCTCGCTCCCGCTAACAAGATAAAACTATATACTCCCGCCAGAATATCGTCCATCATAACCCCCGTTCCGCCCTTCAGGCTCTCCATCCGGCGCACGCCCAACGGCTTGGTTATGTCAAGTATACGAAATAGTGCAAAGGCTGCAAGCACGTACCAATACCAGTTTTCATTATCGGGAACAGCAAGCAGCGGTATCCACACACCCACCATCTCGTCAACGACAACACGCGACGGGTCTTCGCCCCAGTAAGGTTCCAACCGGTTGGCAGCCCAGATTCCGGCAAACGTGAATGCGACCACCAAGGCGGCAGTAATCCACAGAACGGTGGAGAAAGGAAGCAGGAAGTACAGCGCAATCCATATGACAGATGCCAACAGCGCCCCTGCCGTGCCGGGAGCGAAAGGAGAAAAACCGGAGCCAAAGCCCGTGCCTATAAAAACAGGTAAGAAAGGTGGTCTTTTCATATAAATCGTGTTACAATATTGGGATTTCTACAAAACAAAAGTTGAAAGTCGAGAGTTCTCAATTGTTGTCCTTGCAGACGCAACAACTCTCCACTCTCAACTTTCAACTCTCAATTTATTCAAGCTTTCAACTTATCCAAGCTCTCCACTTATTTAAGCTAAATAATCAGGTTCTTTTTCACCGATCATGTTACGCAATGTCTGTTTTACCATTCTCCATTGAGTGAACAAGTCGTGTTCCGGCTGATGCTCGAAATCGTGCATCGGGCTCTTGCAGAAGAATGACAGCCAAGTCTGGATACCACACATGCCTGCACGCATTGCCAAGTCGCTGAACAGCACAAGGTCGAGTGCGATAGGAGCGGCAAGGATAGAGTCGCGGCAAAGGAAGTTCACCTTGATCTCCATCGGGTAACCCATCCATCCGAAGATGTCGATGTTGTCCCATGCTTCCTTATTGTCCTTGCGGGGCGGATAGTAGTTGATACGTACCTTATGATAAACATCACCGTAAAGATCGGGGAATTTCTCAGGTTCGAAGATCGTATCGATAACAGACAGCTTGCTGACCTCCTTAGTCTTGAAGTTGTCCGGATCATCGAGCACCTCACCGTCACGGTTACCCAGGATATTGGTAGAGAACCAACCGCTCACGCCCAGCATACGAGTCTTGAACATCGGAGCCAATACAGTCTTCATCAGTGTCTGACCACTCTTGAAGTCCTTGCCGGCGATAGGCACATTCTGCTTCTTGGAGAATTCCCACATAGCGGGAGTATCTACACACAGGTTGGGAGCTCCCATTACGAACGGAGCACCTTCTGCAATGGCAGCGTATGCATAACACATACTCGGAGAAACCACATCCGTCTTGTTCTCTTTCATTGCCTTTTCCAAAGCAGCGAGCGACATGTGCTCGTCAGACAACGGGATGTAGATTTCAGTACTTGCAGCCCAAAGCACAACGATACGGTCGCAGTTGTTGGCAGCCTTGAAGTCGCGGATATCCTGGCGAAGCTGTTCCACCATATCCCAGCGTGTAGCCGCGTTCTTGATGTGCGTTCCGTTCAGACGTTTTGCCCAGTTGTGGTCGAAAGCAGCCGGCATCGGCTTGATAGCTTCCAGTTCGTCCTTAACTCCGTTCAGGTCTTTTTCTTTCAAGACCTCAGCGTACATAGCTGCCTCATATGCATTATCCGGGAAAATATCCCATCCACCAAAAACAATGTCGTTCAGATTCGTCAAAGGCACAACGTCTTTGATGAGTTTCTCTTCGTTGTTTTCCATACGCATTGTGGCCAACTGAGTAATAGATCCTATCGGTTTTGCCAGTCCCTTACGAGAGGCAAGTGTACCTACAATCATTGTGGTAGCAACCGCACCACCTACTCCAACTACCAATATACCGAGACGTCCGGTAGCTGGTTTAATTTCTTGTTTCATTTCTATGCTATTAAAATTAAACTAAAATTGATGCAAAAATAAGATTAATTAATTACTAAAGCGAGCTTTATTTGCTATATAAACATTGCAATTAGCAGGATTTAACTTTTAGAAGGTCATGTGGAGACTTATTCTCAAACCGGACTTGTCTATTTCCGGGGAATCACGATAGGTAAGACGCCACACGTAATCCAAGCGTAACACCTTGAATATGTTTTCGATACCGACTCCGGCCTCCACGTAAGGCGTTTTTCCCATCGTACGGGTATCCGCTATCGGAAAAGCAAACAGACCGTCGCTCAGCGAAGGGTTGTTCTTGTCACTCAAATGTCCATACAACCCGCGACAGGAGACAATCTCACGCCATTTCAATTTTTTCAGCAACGGGACACGGTTGAACAGCCACCCGTTGAGGAAATAGGTGACATCCCATGAGAAGTACTCATCGTTCATGAACTCCATCGCATTCATCAATGAGTAGGATTCGGGCTGGATGGTATAGGAAAGGTTGGCGTTGGGCATGATAAGCAGTGGGAACGGTACTTTGTCCCATACTTTACCCGCTTTCAATATCACGTCCGTATAGCCGAAAGCCGAGAACCAGAAACGCTTCTGAATGCCGGCTTCGGTATGGTTGTAGGTGTAGTCGCTACCCATGATTCCCTTTCCGGCAATGGTGTGCGAAAGGGTGAACACAGGGGCATCCAAGGAGACGGGGAAACGGTTCCATTGGGTCTGAAAGAATTTCTCGTTCGGCGCGTAACGCAGCTTCAGCTCTGCCGCACTGACAGAAAAATCCTTTACCGGAGTAAGCGCATCGCCCTGTTTCTGCAGAAAGGGTATCAGGTAGGAGGACTCGTCCGTCCGCCTGCGTGCCGTCAGTTGCAAAGAAAAGCCGGAATAGAACTCGTCGGTATAGGTAATCTCCGCCTGACGAAAATAGCCGATACGGTCGTCTTTCTCACGTTTCAAAGCCAAGAACACGTTGTCCTTGCTCGTGTAAAGATAGTTCTGACCATATTGGTTGACATCCGACTCATAGCGCAACTTCAACGAATGGATAGGAAACTCGTTGGCATATTCTTTCTTTTTCTTAAAGGAATACTCCAGCTCTGCCAAGCCTTTCACCCGCTCGTCCTTGAAGCCGTAGGCAATGTATCCCTTACCGAACAGATGCGGGTTGAGCCAAGCGGTGGTCATCCCTCCGGTACGTATACGGACGCCTTCGAGCGTATTGCCGCTGACCGTGGCGTTCATCGGACCGATATAGAAAAGAGGGGCTTCCTTGGACGTGGGGATGTAGCCGGTGAAGAGAACGGTAAGCACTTTCTCCGTCCAATAATAGACCGGATAACTGCGCAGTTGCGCCATCAGCCGGTCAACGGAACTCTCCTGTTGAGAGATTGCCGCTTGCGGTCTGTTCTCCGTCCAAAAGGATTCGGGACGCGACAGGGCTGCCGTCTCCTCGATGATACGCTCCGGCTTGCCGAAGACTTTGTCCGCCTCGGCGGTCGGCGTGAAGGTATAGCCGCTGTAGTCCGCCACACGACGGGCGAAGATGCCGTCCTGCCCTTCAGACAGTTTGAATTCTACGGTGATGCTCTCATGATCAAGCAGGCGCGTACCGTCTTCGGCACGCTTGAATTCCTGCTCAAGCAACATATAGTCTACAAAGTTCAAGTTTATCTTTTTGGGGAAGTTGAATACGGCGCGCTTCACAAAGTAAGTGGAGTCGAGCGTGACATACAAGTGTCCGTTGAAGCCGAACGACTCGGAATTGAAAGGGGTGAAAGCGAGGTCGGCACAAGGCTCACCGGCAATCTGCAACGTATCCATCAGGTAGTATTTATAGAATCCCGTGCCGATGCGCGACAGGGGGCTGACAAACTTATTGGTGAAGAGCGAGATGTTGTTCTCATAGATATCCACATCCTTGAATACTTCATTGATGGCAGCCTGCATGCCTTGCTTGGAGAGAAACTCATCGACACCCGCCTGCTTGCGACCTTTCACCCACTGTTTTTCCGAATGGGGAGATTTTCGGTAATAGTCCGTAGCAAGCAACTCACGTGCCGACACGGTAAGAATAGGCTTGCCGGTGACGGCGGAAGTGTCGACATACTCGGTGAGGAAATCAAACTTGCGATAAAGCCATTTCTTCTGCTTCTCTTCATCGAAGTTGTTCAATGCGAAAGTTGTCTTCTCGTAACGCTCGCGCTGCCAGAAGTCTTTCTCGTAAGGAGAATAGTTGTCGCGGCTTTCAATCATCCGGCGGACAAATTCGACTGCGGGATTGTCCTTTTTCCGATAGTGCTCGCGCTTGGGTTTCACAACGACTTCGGATAGGTCATACGCGGTAGGCGAAAGCGTCACTTTATAGAAGGCATCACGGGCAGGATGGATTCGCCGGCTATCGTCATTGTAGCCGATTACGGAGATTACGAGTACAGCCTCAGAGCGGTTGGTTTTGAAGTAGAACCGTCCGTCGCTTCCCGTAGTAGTTCCTTCGGTAGTGTCTTTCAAGCGTACAGATGCATAAGGCAGTGGCTCATTGGTCAGAGAATCAGTCACCACGCCCTGCACCACGTATTGGGCACTGAGGGAAACGCTGATTGTCAATAAAAGAAAGAACGTCGATATACCTTTTATCATAAATCTCATACCTTATATCCTATTGAATTGAGGGGGACAAAGGTACAGGGAATTAAGTTTACAAAAAGGTCTGTTTGACGGAAGAACTGTTCTTATTTGACACTGTCAAGGAAAAATAATCCGGAATTTGGTCAATCCGTCGGCATACACCTGCACTTATTCGCAATTGTCGGGAAGACGCACCGTGAAGCGGGTGCCTTTGCCCACTTCGGAAGTCACCGAGATGGTTCCTTGCAGGCGGTCGACAATGGTCTGGCAGATACTCAATCCCAATCCTGCGCCTTGCGTAAAGTTGTCTACTTTATAGAACCGTTCGAAGATATGCCTGATGCCATCTTCCGAGATGCCCACACCGGTATCTTCGACAAAGATGCGGGTATAGCCGGGCGTCTCATCGTCTTCGTAGCCGAAAGTGATAGCCCCGCTGGTCGTAAACTTGGCAGCGTTATTTATCAGGTTATTGACGACTTGCTGCAAGCGGACGCTATCCGTCTTCAGATACTTCTTTTCATTATCAGGCATCCGCAGCACCAATTCCACACCTGCAGGCATGTTCAGCCGTTGCGAATCATGAACGGTCTTCAAGAGCAAAGGCAGATTGTGTTCTGCAAACACGAATTCCATCGTGCCGGACTCGATACGGGCCAGGTCAAGAATATCATTAATCAATGACAGCAGCAGACCGCAATTCTTATTAATGGTCGCAATAAACTGAGCCACTTCCTCACTCGTGAATCCGCTTGTATCACTCAACAAGTCGGAGAAGCCCACGATGGCATTCAGCGGAGTACGAATCTCGTGACTCATATTGGCAAGGAAGGCAGATTTTAGTTTGTCTGCCTGAAGAGCCTTGTCGCGCGCTTCACGCATACTCTGTTCGGCCGCCTTGTATCGCTGGATGCTTTGACATACACCCAATATGCTATACAATGAATCCTGCGTCAGACCACCGATAGCTGAAGAACGATACTCCCACCATTCATATTCACCATTCACATTGCGCTGGCGAAAGTTCAGACGGGTGATCTTGCTCTCGCCCGTCAACGCTTTATTAAATTGCGGCGTTATCTCTTTCAAGTCATCCGGATGGACAGTACGGATCATCTCTTCACGAGAAATGGTAGTGACCGATTCGTCATACCCCATCCGCATAAGGAAACCTTGCGGGAAAATAAAGCATTCGGTCTTCATGTCAAACTGCCACGGGTAGACGGAACTCTCCTCCAACGCCATATCAAAGAAACGCTTCTGCATCTCCTCGTCCGAGATATTGCGGGCAGAAAGAGCCATGCCCGTAATCCCTCCTTTCGAAAGAATCGGGACAATCTCACCGGACACCGGGAAGTAATTGTCGCTGTGCACTTCTTTCATAAAAGAGCCTTGCGGTATCTGTACACTCTCTCCCGTACTGGCCACCTGCTTCAGCATCTTATGAAGAATGTTGCATCCTTCGTTATAGATATTGAAAATACTGCCTGCCATCATGCCTTCATAAAAACGCCCGCCCCGCTCGTATGGCAGATGGAGCATCTTCAGCAATGAATGGTTCGTGAAATGGATATGCAAATCAGTATCATACGTCATCACGCCGTCACGGATGGAATGGAAGACATTGTCAAACTCATTGCGCTGTTCTACCAGCTTATTCTGCACCAACAAGCGGGTCTGGGCTTGTATGCGCCGCTTTGCCTCACGACGGTTGACACGCATCAGCCACACGATAGAAGCCACCAGCAAAGCAAGAAGAGACGGATAGAAAAGGAAAATGAGGAGTTTGTATTTCTCCCAATAGGGTTCATTGACTATCGTTCCACTGGCGATAATCGCCTTATCAGGATTGATGCCGAAAAAATCCAGTTGCTTGTAGTCGTATATAAATCCCTGTTTGGCTTCCGTCACTCCGAGATCCTTCGGAGAAGTCCCTTTCAATACCCGCGATGCCCTTTGAGCCGCCATAAATGCGGAAGCATAGGGGTCGCAGTCATACGCACAAAAGACACCGCTGGTCAGCCCCACATTCTGACTGGAGAACACAGGGGCTTTGGAGTTCTTACCTACAAACGAAAGGAAAGGCGACCACTTGGGGGCAATCACAATACGCCCGGCACTATTGTAGGGATAGCAAATGGTCGAAATAATGCGGCTGGTTGTATGATCTTGGGTATTATATACTTCCACTTTATAATCGGCATTATCCTTTTGGAAGATTTTCCACTCCTCCTCAAAGTCATCACGCCCCTTATTGCTCAGAAAGCTATTGTCTATGACACAAATGACATCTTTCCGTTCCGGAAATATCTTCCGTGCATGGCGCAGAATGACATTAAAATCGGGATTGGCCGTGAATCCGCAGACATTAGGATGAGCCGATACCAGTTGGGCGTCAGGATACTTAATGCCGAAAAAGACAACAGGGATCTGCAAAGGCAGTGAATCCCCACACTCGAAAAGTGTATAGAAAGCCTCATCACTTGCCGTCACTATCAAATCTGTCCGCCGTTCGCGGGCGCGTTCGCAAAAGCGGCGCATGATTGCTTTTTCTGAATTGAAAGTCCAAAAATCAGCATCCAGATATTCCGTCGTGATATTCACCTTCAGTCCACTCTCTTTGAATCCTTTCAGCAGACCTTGATTGAGATCGCTGTGCCAAGGAGTATGAGAAGTGTAAGACTGGATGAAAAGTATATTGAATGTATTCTCCGAAGCTGCCGTCCAAGCGAAAACAGTACAAAAGAGAACCACAAACAAACTACAAATTCGTTTATTCATAAGCAAAAGCCTGCATTTTTTCAGTATTAACTTTGCAAAGATAAATTATTATCTTGAAAAAACAGCATGCGGATGAACCTTTTAATTTTTGCAGTGTTCTGTTGGAGGGCGCACACTATCGCAGCCGCAGCCTGTCTCCCACCTCAGGGATATAGTCACCGTCCTTACGATTCATCTTATATAAGTTCTTAAGGCGAATGCCATATTTCTGGGAGATGCCGTGCATGGAGTCACCGTCTCTCACCACATATACGGTATGCGGTTTGGATGCTTTCTTCTTTTTAGCTTTCAGGTAGATGATATCTCCCGGCATCAATGTATATTCCCGATGCAGGTCGTTATAATTCACGAGTTTTTTCCAGCTAATGCCAAGCTCTTTGCCCAAATCTTGGAAGGTGTCTCCGCTACGTGCCACGACATAGGCTATGTCGTTGGCGATGTAAATCTGATGTGGATTCATAAGCCAAGGATTCTTCCTCAATTTACGCTCGGAGTATATGCCCTTGCGGTCATATTTATACAGATCGTAGTCTTCGATAATCGTAATCAGCCGATTGGCGTAGGAAGGATCGGTGGCATAACCCGCCTTTTTCAGTCCGCGCGCCCATCCTTTATAGTCGGTAATGTCGAGCTTGAACAGGAAAGCATAGCGGGCACCTCTACGGAGGAAATCGGAATGGTCCTCGTAAGAGTCGCGAGGATGCTTGTAGGCACGGAAACATTCGTTACGTGCGTCGTCATCGTGGCTCACCGTGCGTCCGCGCCAGTTGCTGCCGCATTTGATGCCGAAATGGTTATTGCTCTTTCGCGCCAACTGGCTATAGCCGGCACCGCTTTCCAGCAGTCCCTGTGCCAACGTGATGCTGGCAGGGATTTTATGCAGTTTCATCTGTTCGACAGCCAAGTCACTATACTTGTTTATATATTCGGTATAACGGGCATTCCGTCTCTGCGCCTGTGCTCCTACGGTAAGAAAGAATACGAGTGCCAAGAAGACAAGCCTGTGCAATTTGTTCTCCATTTTAATTCGGATGTGGATTATAGAACACAAAAATCTGAAAAATAATTGGGATTATCAATCTCTTTCCTAACTTTGTAACATTAATTGTAGAAACAAATACCTCAACACGTATGAAAGACCTCATTATTACCGCAGTTATTAAAGTATGTCAATATGATGAGTTGAATGAGGCCGACCGGGCACTTGTCCAAACCGCCATGGATGCGACGGCACGCAGCTATGCTCCCTACTCACGCTTCTCGGTGGGTGCGGCCGCATTGTTGGATGACGGAACCGTAGTGGCGGGAACCAATCAGGAAAATGCCGCCTACCCGTCGGGCCTTTGTGCGGAACGCACCACTCTATTCTATGCCAACTCACGATATCCCGACCATGCGGTCGTTGCTCTCGCCATTGCCGCCAAAACGGAGAAGGACTTTATAGATATGCCCATTCCGCCCTGTGGCGCTTGCCGCCAGGTGATTTTGGAAACGGAGAAGCGATACGGACAACCGATACGCATATTGCTTTACGGCAAGAAATGCATCTATGAAATAAAAAGCATTGGCGATTTGTTGCCTCTCTCATTCGATGCATCGGCAATGGAGGATTAGTAGCTATGCTGCTGCGCTAATGCCCACAAGACTAATAAAAAAGGACTAATCACATTAAAAAAGGCTAATTACACCGCCATATAGGGGCCTGACTTTCTTTCATGGGGAAACAATTCAGAGTTTCAGACTGTTATATAGCCCGAAACAAAACATTAATGAAAGAAGTTATGAAACAATATGATGCGATTGTCATAGGGTTCGGCAGGGCCGGAAAGATG
>CAKUYM010000153.1 GCA_934716785.1 uncultured Bacteroides sp.
GGGTATATGGATACTCTGTTGTCAGCATTTTCCTTTTCCATCTGTTTATCAATGTCGGTATGGTGTTGGGGTTGACACCGGTAATCGGCATTCCGTTGCCGTTCTTCAGTTACGGTGGGTCTTCCTTGTGGGGATTCACGATATTACTGTTTATTTTCCTGCGGCTGGATGCGGGACGTGGCAGAAGGCTTTAGACTTTCAATCCGTATTCCTATGTCATTAATCCCTTTCAATTTGATGTCTTTCATCCCGCTCATTACTTTAATGGTATAATTGCCCGGATGCAGAGGACGCACGGATTGGACGAATGTCTCCGCTTGATAAACGCTGCCCCATCCTTTTCCTGTCCATCTTCCGTCATCGTCGGCCAGACTGATGGCGATGGTGTCCGTATGCCACACGGTAGAATCCGGCATATTCCGGCTGATAAATAAATGTAAGTCGTGATAAGGATAATCTATCCTGTTGCGGACTTCTGCAAATATCCGCAAAGTGGGGGGGATGCTATCAGTGACAGGGAGAAAAAAAGAGAGTGTATCACTCTTTCCCCATCCCTTATCGGGAAGGGACTGGTAAGAGTGATACACTGTATTTTCGTTATTGCAGGCTACTGCCACACAAGCGGCGAACAGACAAGACAAACTATTCCTGAGCAACTTTTTATTCTTGAGCAGCTTTTTCATTATTATTCTGCGGTTTCTCTTGATTAGGGTTTCTCTCAGCCTTCTCAGCCCTTTCTGGCTTTTCAGTCCTTTCAGTTTTTTCTGCCTTTTCTCCTCTTATGGGTCTTTCAGACTTCTCAGGGCGGGGACGACGTTCCTGCTGCCCTTGCTGACGCTCTTGGTTTTGTTGTCGTTCTTGATTCTGTTGCCGCTCCTGGTTGGGCTGGCGTTCCTGTCCTTGCTGACGTTCCTGCCGTCTGTTTTCATTATTCCGTCCTTGGTTTTGCCCTCTGTTCCGATTATTGTTATTGTTTTTCGGTCGGTTCTCCCTTTCTCCTTTGTTGCCATTTTCTGACGGTTGCGGGCGATTGTCATTCTCCCGTTGGGGTTGTTGCGGACGGTTTCCACCTTCTGCTTGTTGCTGCGGGCGGTTATTATTGCCGTTATTGTTATTATTATTGTTGTTTCCTTTCTTCTTCTTTTTATTCTTGTTACCGTTGCTTCCGCCATCCTTATTATTGCGGTTGCGGTCAAAGCGGGTCACGCTTTCCTGTTCCAACAAGTCTACCGGTTTCTTCGGTTCCGGCTTCTTCTCCTCTTCAATCAGACTGTCCGGCTTCATTCCTTTTCTGTTCATCGAGATAACCTCAAAGGCGCGCTTTCCGCTGATTGTAACTAAATTGGCAGGGAAATTCTTATCTGTAGAATAAGAAATCTGATTGCTCAGAATATCTGCCTTGAAGAAATAGAAAGTACCATCTTTGGTCTCCAACTCGATTTCCTTGGACGGAAGACGTTTCTGGGCTTCCACATAACAGTCCACTTCATAATTCAGGCAGCATTTCAGTTTAGCACACTGTCCGGCAAGTTTCTGCGGATTCAGTGAGATGTCCTGATAGCGTGCGGCACTGGTAGATACCGACACGAAGCTCGTCATCCACGTGGCACAGCAGAGCTCGCGTCCGCACGGACCGATACCGCCGATACGTCCCGCTTCCTGTCGCGCACCGATCTGCTTCATCTCGATACGTACACGGAATGCCTCTGCCAATACTTTAATCAGTTGGCGGAAGTCCACACGCTCGTCCGCAATATAGTAAAAGATAGCCTTGTTGCCGTCTCCCTGATACTCCACATCGCCGATTTTCATGTTCAGATTCAAGTTCAGCGCAATCTGTCGCGCACGAATCATCGTGGCATGCTCCTTGGCTTTGGCTTCGTTGAACTTCTCCATATCCACCGGTTTGGCTTTCCTGTAAATACGCTTGATTTCCGCATCAGTCTTGAAGTTGGTCTTCTTCATTTGCAGGGGAACCAGTCTGCCTGTCAGCGTCACCACACCGATATCATGCCCCGGTGCAGCTTCGACGGCAACGACATCCCCCTTTTCCAACTTGATTTTGTTGCTGTTGCGGTAATATCCCTTTCGGGTATTCTTGAACTGTACCTCCACCATATCGCTCTCTTCCGCATTGCCCGGTATATCCGCCAGCCAATCGTAAGTGTTCAGTTTTTTATCTTGGCGGGAGCATCCCTTGCAGCAAAGGCCGCCGCTCCCATTATGAAGTTTATATTCCATAGTTTATATATTTATTATTGCTTCAACAGTACAATCATCTTCAGTGAGAAGTCGAAAAATACCATCTTGGCATTTACATTCTGTTCTATATGCAGTTGCGCCTCGCTCAGTTCGTCCATGATACCTATCACATTCCGTTCGTTGACAAAGGGCGAAAAGCGGGTTGCAAAATTCTGTTCGGTGATAGTCATATACGTAAGGTCGCGTTGGTGCAGGTTGAAGATAAAATTCTCCCGGATCATGCGTTGGCAATATTCCAGGAAGTTCTTCTGCCGTTCGCGTCCCATGCCCGCCACCTGCTCGCTCCACATTTTCATCTCCCTGATTTTCCGTTGATAAGCCAAGCGCATCAGGCTGACAAATAAGTCGAAGAACAACCGGTTCTCTTCATTCAGATGAATCGTTTCGAGTGCCTTGATGAAATTCCCGTTTGCCAGGTGGGCAATGGAAACACTGTCGGCAGGCTGAATATTATATTTCGTCTGTAATGCCCGGTCGATGCTTGCCTCGTCAATCTTCCGCACATTCATGCGTTGGGTGCGGCTCAGGATAGTAGGCAGAATCATATCCGGCATCTCCGAAACCAACAGGAAAACCGTTTTCCGGGGCGGTTCCTCAAGCAATTTCAACAGCTTGTTGGCGCATACCGGATGCATCTTCTCCGGCAGCCACACGATCGTAATCTTGAATCCGCCTTCGCTGGACTTCAGACTGAGCTTTTTCAAAATCTCATCGCTCTCGGTAGCGAAGATCTGTGCTTGCTTGTTCTCCGCTTCTATGCTGTTCAGCCAGTGATTCAGGTTGAAGTAGGGGGCGGTCAGCAGTTGCTCTCTCCATTGTGGAAGGAAGTCGGCGCAGACCGACACTTTGGGACTTTTCGCCTTATTGACGATCGGGAATACGAAATGTACGTCGGGATGCACCAATTTATTGAATTTCACGCAAGACGGACACGTTCCGCAGGCATCAGTCTCGCCCCGGTTGGTGCAACTGATGTAGCGTGCATAAGCAACCACCAACGGCATTTTTCCGACCCCTTCCGGCCCGCAGATGAGCTGCGCATGCGGGATGCGGCCCTCATTCACTTCCTGAATAAGCCGTCGCTTGGTTTCTTCCTGTCCGATTACGTCTCTGAAAAACATATCAATAAATGATTTTGGCTACTTCCTTGATACTGTCTACCGCTCCGATGGAGTAGAAATGGATGCTTGGCACTCCGTGAGACATCAGTTCCTTGCACTGGTTTATGCACCATTCGATGCCCACCTGCTCAACTTCCGCGTCGTTCTTGCATTTCAACACTTCCTTGACCAAGTCTTCCGGCAAGTCTACCTTGAATGTCTTTGGAATCATACTCAGTTGAGACAGTTTCCTGAAGGGCTTGATGCCCGGAATGATGGGCACATTGATGCCTGCCGCCTTGGCGTGTTCTACAAATTCGAAGTATTTCCTGTTGTCGTAGAATAGCTGCGTAACGGCATATTCCGCACCGGCTTCCACTTTTTTCTTCAGCCAGTAGAGGTCCGTTTCTATATTAGGAGCCTCTTCGTGCTTCTCGGGATAGCACGCCACTCCGTAAGAAAACGGGGTGTTGGTGACTTTCATTTCCGAACCGTCCACAAAGATTCCTTTGTTGAAATTGTTGATTTGTTCCTGCAACTCGATGGCATGGTGGTATCCGTCGCCTTCGGGTGTAAATGTAGATTCATGCTTTGCCTTGTCGCCGCGCAGTACCAGCAAATCCGTGATATTTAGGAATTGCAGGTCGAGCAATACGTATTCGGTCTCTTCGCGTGTGAAACCGCTGCACAAGATATGCGGAACCACCGTGATGTTGTATTTATTCTGAATGGCGGCAGCTACGGCAACCGTTCCCGGACGTCTTCTCAGGCGGTTTCTCTGATACAGTCCGTTGCCGAGGTCTTTATATACATATTCGCTGCGGTGGGTGGTGATATTGATATATTTCGGGTCAAACTCCCGAAGAGTTTCGACCGTCTGATATAACTTTTCTATTCCCGTACCCTTCAGCGGTGGAAGAATTTCGAAAGAAAAAGCTGTTTTCTTATTGCTATGTATTAAATCAATTACTTTCATCCTTTTTTGCTAATGTTCATTATTTACGTTGGACTAAACGTGCATATTGGGACAAAAATACGAAAAAAGAAAGATTTTTCTTGATTTACACCAAAATAGTTTTGTTTTTATCACACTATATAGATAAAAGAGGGTATATCCCCTATAGGATACACCCTCTTCTACCTAATCATTATCCTGTCGGAATTTACTTTTCAAGGAATGATTCCTTCATCCGGGCAATGTCCGTCAGGTAATCTTGTAAATCTTGTTCATGCTCTTCCTCTTCGGCAAGAATATGCTTTGCGATGTCGCAAGTGGTGAAATCTTTCCCGTTGGTAAATTCGGCAATCTCTTGATAGCGTAGAATTGCGCAACGCTCGGAAGCCACATTGTCTTTCAGCAAACAGACGGAATCGAATCCTTGCGGAGCGTCATATTTGCATCTCGCCAGTTCAAACCATTGTTTGGGGTCAAGTACCGGAACGCCTTCCAACTCGATGATTCGGTCGGCGAGCAGTTGCGCATGTCTGCGCTCTTCTTCGGCATGTTCCTCAAATTCACCCTGCACATCGGCACGCATGGCACCTTCTACTACTAATGCACCTATCCAGTATTGATAGTATGCCAACCATTCTTCAGCCAGCGCTGCATTCAACTGTGTGATTAAACTCTCTACATCTAATTTTCCACGCAGAATTTTTACACTTTCTTTAGCCATAATTTTTATGTTTAGGTTACGTTACTATGTTTAAGTTGATATGTAACAGCCGGGGAGGGCTTTTGTTTATGTGGCATTGAGAATTTAACGTTTTTACCCACACGTAGTTTTAAAGTGTTGTTTTATCTGCCATCTGCAACGAATTTGAATTATTTCATTGAAAATGAACGGGATGCAACGTTGCAGATACCTGTGGCAGATAGGTGGCAGATGTGTTGCAGATGCAGTATCTGCAACACATCTGTTGGCCTTATAAGACTCTTACAACATGGTAGACTGTGCCTCTATGTACACGTTTCGACGGGATTTCATGTTTACGCAGAACTCGCCCGAATACACTTAACCGCTTGTTTGACAGCGGTATGGAGCTGTTTTTCTTTATGTCTTCCAGAATCTCCGCCGGTGAAAGCCATTCACCGGTCTCTTTCTCTTTAGCCGGACGGAAATAACGGTAAAACAACTGCTCTTCGAGCGAGACTTGTTCAAATTCGCGGTTGCTTTGGGTCATAATCAGCTCCTCGGACTGGTCGAACCAGTAGCGTTCGCCATGGCTGAGCTCATACATGGCTTGTGCATAAAGCTGTTCGTAATCTATCGCCTTGTTTGTATCTATCGTTCCGGTTACTTCGATGCAGATAAAACGGCGGCTGCCCGTAGGATCGGTCAGCAAGTCTTTTTGGTTGCTCGTTGCGATGAATGAGGCATAGCGGCGCATTTCAAGCACGGCGTTTCCATAAGGTTTGCGTATATTTACAATCGGTTTTTGCAGGATATGTTTCAGAAACCCTTGTTGGGTGGCGCTGATTTGGTCGAACTCGTCAATGTTGATGAGTGCAAAACGGTTGAGATACAATTCGGCGTCCTTTTTTCGAGAGAAATCGATGCTGTCCGTATAGTATGCACGCATGGCGGGCGGGATGAGGCTGCGGCAGAAAGTCGATTTGCGGCAACCTTGCGGGCCTACCAGTAGGGGCGAAACATTATTCGCATATCTCTTATCTGTCCCACGCCAGTGGGCGACCATGTTGAGAAACCAGCGGTGAAACAGGTCTATCCAATGCTTGTTTTCGCAGGGGACGGTTTGCGCCAGTCCGCGGATACGGTCTTTGCCGTCCCAGGAGGGGAGATGGTAGAGGAAATCTTCCAGCGGATTGAATATAGGGGTGCGATTGGAGTAGATATACCGACTTATATCCCTGTCCCATAACGGAATACCCTCGGCTTGCGCATCCAGTGCGATACTGTTCAGCACTCGTTTGTCGATGGGATTGAAGTAGAAATGGAATGAGTTTCGCTCGCGGTATTCCACTTCTCCCACTTGGGTGTTGTGGCGGAATTCGTAGCGTCTGTTCATAAATTCCTCTGTCTGGAGTGACAGGAATTGTTCTTTCCCTAAGCTGCTTTTCTTTCCGAACCCTTTTTGCTCTTCATATACATTTCTGACCAATTGGCGGATGAGCACCTCTTGACGGCGCAGGTAATAATGAAAAACGGTACGCTTTACCGTTTCCTCTTCGGGAATGCCCGAAAGGAAGCAGTTGACAGCCAATTGTGTCACCACAGCCTGAAAGTCTTCCCCTCTTTTGGGGGCGCCTTCATCTTCCGCTTCATAGATTTCTTCATGAGTCTTTCTCAAAGCCGCTTCGAAAAGCATGAGTGCGGCACGCTCCGTGTCATATCCCGGCACGGCTCGTGTCAACGGTAACTTTTCCGAGCGTACCGCTTCCCGATAAGTCAGCTCTGCGGGCATTCCTGACGGTTGCGACAGATAAAACGGAACGGAATCCGGTCTGTACATAAGTTCCGGATCGTATGACAGTCGTGAATATTGCTCCAGACAAGGCTCTTTGGGTAAAATGCTGAACGGGATTTGCGGCTGGTAGCATTTCACTGCCAAACGATAGGCATGCGCGTGAAATATCTCCGCTTCTTCTCTTTTCTGTGGCAGTGAATTGTCGGGGCGGGTAAATTTCGTCCATATTTTCACTGTCCGTCCGCTCGAACCGGTAAAGACACAATGAGTCTGCGGCTGTTCCCAGGCCAGTTGTTTTATCAATGCAATCTCCGGACTGCCAGACAGCGGTCCGACGGTCAGCTCAACTATTCCGTTGTAATTTTTCATTTGTTTACCACCTTCCGTCCTGCGGAATTCTGCAGCCGGAAGAATCTTCGGGAGCTTGTCTGCTTCGTAGCAGCGCGAGTCGGGCAAGGAATACCGCAACATTTCTCTGAATACGGACACAGGGCGTGTCTTTATTTCTGTCCGTGTTTTTCCTATCCACGTTTCCATATCCATTGTAGTCAGCGCAGTAGTCTTGTCCTTGTCTCTTAACTGAGTGATTTTCATTTTTTGTTTTATTAGCTTGTTTTGTTAGTAATAGTAATATTCTGCTAAGTTAGTCATATTTGCACGCTCCTGCAAATAAACACGGATATTTTATCTGTTTGTCCTTTTTATCCGTACATTTGTAGAATGTAAAAACAATAAAACAGATAAAACAACAATGAAAGAACCATTCGACTATTCCATCGTTCCCTATTCTTTCGGCTTGTGTGCAGCCGAAGAGTGTCCGCGTGCCGCGACTTGCCTGCGGCATATCGCCTTAGAGCATGCTTCGACGGAGCGGGTTTTCCTGTCAATAATGAACCCCAACCGGTTGAAAGCGATGAAGGGTGCTTGTGATTATTACAGATCCAACGAGAAAGTGCGTTATGCACGTGGCTTTATGCATACGATTAATGCTCTTACGCTTCGTGTGGCAGATACTTTTCGCTATCGCATGATTGAATATATGGGCAGAAAGAACTATTATTTGAAACGTAAGGGAGATATGAACCTCAGTCCGGCCGAACAACGGCGGGTTATTGCCGTAGCCAAGGAGCTTGGTGTTAGTCTGGATGAGTATTTCGACGGTTACGTGATGGAGTATAACTGGGATTAGTCTTGTATATCTCCTTTTCATAAAATCTTTAGCTACAGTCTCGTTGGCGTTTTTCTACAGTCTCGTAGACGCTTTTCTATAGTCTTGTTGGTGTTTCTCTATAAGGATACTCCGGTGTCTTTACAGGGAGACGCCGGTATCCATAGCCGGAAACTCTCGTTTCCAGGCGCGGGAACTGTAGTTTCCCGCTTGGGAACGGGAGTTCCGACGTAGGAAACGGGGACTTTAATTGTAGGGATTTTTTTTGATGCTTGGTGTGGCATATTCTTCTTACGCTTCTCTTATACTGTGTTGCAGATAAACGGTATCTGCAACGGTATCTGCAACAGTATCTGCAACGCTATAATTGTTTGCCTGTCAGTTTGTTATTGGGGTTTTGTTGCAGATGGCAGATGTTTTTTATTTTTCAAACTTTATAGTAGGGACTCCCACCTATCTTGTCAGATTGCAGCAAAAGCACCATTACGACTTGGAGTAATCCTATTACTATAATCTATCAGAGCGGCTACCTTACTATACTATCGAAGTGGCAATCACTCTCCAATAGCCACTTTCATTGCGTGTTATATAACCATGTTCTACCATCCGCTTTACTAACTTCTGTAAATCTCATACTTAGCATATTTTGCTCAGCTTCAGTCAGAGGTTGAATTGCCAACCATTTATTATAGATAGTGTCTAATGTCATCTTCTTTATATTTTGGTTTACTACTCTTTATGGTGGTAAATTACCACTTTTATTGGTGGTAAACAGATTGTTTCAATTTCTTGTATAGTGAGTGGCTATTTCTTGCCAAATGTTGGTTGAATAAAATCCTAAGGTCCACTACAAACATAGTGAATTATTTGACAAGTTGAATGTTTTTTCCTTGAAAAATAGGTATCTAACCCTATTAAAAGAGTTTTTAAATGAAAGAACCGTGGAGGAAAAGAATCTTTTAACCTTGTGTGAGAAGGAGTTCTATTAAAAATACCTATCTTTGCATGATAGGTGGCAGGAGCTAATTAATAAAAGAAGCGGTTATGAGCAATAAAATTTATCCTATCGGTATTCAGAATTTTGAAAAGATCCGTAATGACGGTTATTTCTATATTGATAAGACGGCATTAATGTATCAAATGGTCAAAACCGGAAGTTATTACTTCTTGAGCCGTCCGCGTCGTTTCGGGAAGAGTCTGCTCATCTCTACCTTGGAGGCTTACTTCCAGGGGAAAAAGGAACTTTTTGCGGGGTTGGCAATTGAAAAATTGGAAAAGGATTGGATAAAATATCCTATATTACATCTGGACCTTAATATTGAGAAGTATGATACTCCGGAAAGTCTGGATAATATACTTGACAGAACACTTACGGCATGGGAAAAACTGTATGGTGCCGAGCCTTCGGAGCGTTCGTTTTCCTTGCGTTTTGCCGGTGTCATAGAACGTGCCTGCGCAAAGGCCGGGCAGCGTGTGGTCATTCTGGTGGATGAATATGACAAACCCATGTTGCAAGCCATCGGCAATGAAAATCTTCAAAAACAATTCCGAGATACCTTGAAGCCATTCTATGGGGCTCTCAAAACGATGGACGGCTGTATCAAGTTTGCTTTACTAACGGGGGTGACAAAGTTTGGCAAGGTCAGTGTGTTCAGCGACCTGAACAATCTGGATGATATTTCGATGTGGAATGAATATGTTGAGCTTTGCGGTGTGAGTGAGCGTGAAATCCACGAAAACCTGGAAACCGAACTCCATGAGTTTGCATCGACACGTGGCATGACGTATGAGAAACTCTGCGATGAATTGAGGGTGTGTTATGACGGTTACCATTTTACGCACGATTCCA
>CAKUYM010000154.1 GCA_934716785.1 uncultured Bacteroides sp.
AACCACAAGTATGGTTTCCTAAATATACTCCATTCAACCATACATCAGCAGCTGACCATACTCCATCAAACTGCAAGAGAACACGTTTCCCTTCCACCTGTTCCGAGCTGATAGAGAATTCTTTTAAATAATAGCCTGTACCGGGTACTTCATCTTTGAAACCGCTATACACCGGTTCTTCATATCCTAAAACAGCCCAATTGGAAGGTACTGGAATGGAATGAAACTGTTTATTGGAATATTCAGGAGTATAAAAGTTCTCCAAAGATTTAGCGGCTTTTTCATTTTTTGCTAAGGTAAATTGCCATAAACCGTTGAGGCTGATATTTTCTTGTGCATTAGAACTTATACAGAAGAAAAATAGCATGATAAAATTAAATAACCGAATTCTCATATCTGCAGTTTGTTTAAATCATATCTGAAAAAGGTGGAAAAAACTTGTTACTTTAATAAGTCTCTATAAAAACGTTTTACATCTGTCCACTTATAAAAAGGGAAGGTCTCCGTTTGGACAGGTATTCGTGCTTCGCTTTCATTATGCAGAAATTTCACGAGAATGTCATCCGGATTCTTTTCATTACGAAAGAAAATAATTTGTAAGTTAGTCGCCATAGGGACTACTTTATAATTACGCCAATACTTATGCACTTCGTTGAAATCATTAATTGAAACCGCAAAGTCATTTATCTGCATCAAAGCAAATAATGGGGAGATATTGCCATCATGTCCAAACCGCAGATCGGCAACTTTACTTCCATTCTTGATTACGTCGTCAGCGCTATCAAGTATATTAGTGAGTAATTTTTTCTCTGCAGCGGGAATAATTCCATTGCCTCCGGCATAGTTTGCGCGTTGGATGTAGCATCTTAAATTATCTACTTCCCACATATCATAAAGTTCATCGGGAGTAAACAAATCGTAGAAAGATACATTGGTTACTATATCTTGCATATCAGATGCTATTGAATAGAGACCAGACATTAAATTGATAGGATTTACATTTTGCGACACAAAATTAGAATCGGTGAACAATGTTTTCATTAAACGGTTGGGATGGTAACGTGCTTCTTTGAATTTGTTGAATTCCTCTACCCATGGTCCGGTTTCCGTATCTTTAAAGACTTTTCCTTCCGGAGTCATGTAATTCATATATGTCATAAATTTAGCCCCCGTATCATAATCCATCTGTAGACTAGGATTTAGTGATTTCAGTTGATCACCGAAAGCAATCATACTCATATTACAGCGGAGTGCAATCGTAGAACGCAGATAAACCGATTGATAACCTTCGAATACTTCGGGAAATGATTTAAACATCCGTGCGGCTATATCACGATGTTGTTGTTTGCCTATCGGTGATAAATCACCAGCGCGGAGATCGGCTTCTTTCATCACCTCTTGCAAGCGTTTATAGGTTTCTTCACCTAAAGCTGTCAATGCATGTTGATTATGTGCCAGGCTGAAAATGTCTATGATCCGTGTGTAATGGATATCTTTTGTCAAATAACGTGAGCCGTGCCGGCCATAATGACTAATATAAAATGCTTTGTATCCTTTCGGAGGTTGAGTCTGTGGAATAAAGTCCGTAGTATAGGCCAGATAGCTTCCACCACTTTTATTTATATTAGCCAGAATTTCTTCTCTGGCAGTTTGCCCCTGCAGCAGGCAGAGGGCAAACAATAAACATGAAATGAAAATACTTATTCTCTTCATAGTATGAATGATCTTATAGATTAATGTTTATTGTAATAATCTCTGATGACATACCAAGCTTTTTTTCTATATCCTCCGTCAGAGATAAGTCCTTTTTTATTCCAACAACTTTGATTTACCGGATGTAAACGTCTTGGTGAACGAAAATCAAATAATATCCATGGTGAAATGCCTGCTAAATTCGGTACTTGATTGAACATTGCCAGATTGTCTTTGTATAGCTGTTCCTGATAATCTTCACTCCATGACCCCGGTATCGTAGGATCACCAGATTGTCCATATTGTGCTTCACAACCAAATTCCGGAAATACTAAAGGTTTATCTGTTGCTACATTCCAACGTACTTCTGAAGGTCGGCTTGGCCAAGGCATATACCATCCCATATATTTATTGATCGATACAAAATCGAGATAAGCAGGAAGCGGATCTATCAGTTCAAAGGTATTTGTTTCCGGATTAAATTTCATATTATCAAAGGCAGCTGTAATCAATCTGGTAGTATCCATTGATTTGCAATGCTCAATAATACGTTTCAGAAATCTGTTTCTGACATCTGATACCGCAGTTTCATTGGCTACTCCCCAAAAAGACAAGGCACATCGGTTGCGATCTCTCATCACCATTTCAGCGTACATCTTCTTGGCCTTCTCAAATGTTTGTTCATTTGTAAAATCAATACCTTGCCAAATGGGGATTTCTTCCCAAAGCAAAATACCCATCTTCTCTGCCTGACGAATGATATACTCGTTCTGTGGATAGTGGGCCAGGCGGATTACATTCACTCCCAGTTCTTTCGCTTCTGTAAGTAGGAGTAATGCATCCTCCTGTGAATAGGCACGTCCTTTACGTGAAGCTATTTCTTCATGAAAACTGATTCCTTTATAAAAGAACGGTTCACCATTAAGTGTGATTTGTGTTCCTTTTACTTGAATATTGCGGAAACCTATTTGCTCTTCAATAGAATCTTCACCGGAAGAAACTTTTACTTGATAAAGCTTTGGATTTTGAGGACTCCAACGTATTAACTTCTTTGCTTTAAATGCAGCTACTGCTTTGCCATCAGCATCGGTAATCAGTTGCTCTTTCAATCGTAATTCTGGGATTTCTATTGTAACAGGCTTACCTGCTAACTTTTCAGATAGTTTGATTTCGGCACGTATCAGATCGGCTTGTTCTTTATCCAGCTGAATGAAATAATTATCAATAAAAACTTTCGGTGTTTGTATTAACATCACATCACGGGTAATTCCACCATAATTCCACCAATCATAGTGTAAAGCTGGAATTGCATCAATAGAGCGGGTGTTACTGGCTTCTACAACCAAAAAATTATCTCCGGTAGAAACCTTGTTTGTAATATTAATCTGGAAAGGGGTAAAACCTCCTTCGTGTGAACCAATAGCTACTCCATTCAGGTAGACCGTACAACGATAATTAACAGCCCCAAAATGAAGGAACAAGTTTCCTTTAAGTGCCTCGTTGACGTTAAAGTGGCGTGCATACCATATGGTACCTTCATAATAATTCAATTCTGCCTGCTGTGAATTCCAGTCACCGGGAACGTTCAAGCGTAAACCACCTTCCCATGCATACTCTTTAAAGTCGGTTTCTCCTTTCAATGGTCTGTCGTTATAGATAAGTATTTTATGTCCGTGCTTGTACGGATCGACTATAGCATTCCATTTCCCATTTAATAGTATATGATTTCTACCATAAACATTGGTCATGGCGTATTGAGCAACACAAGGTAACGTATTGCTTATTAAACCAATAACTATGGCTATTATGGCAGTATAAGTGTTCTTCATAATATGTGAATTAATAAGTTAAAGAACACAGGCCTACAGACTTGATATAAAACTATTGAAACCGATAGTCCTGTGTCTTGATAAAAATAAGATTACAGATTTAAATGTTTGTATCGTAACAATGCTTCTACATAATAGTAGTCTGCATAAGTCAGAGGTACGTCTACTTCTCTATTTTCATTCATGTTGCCAACTGAATGTTTAAGAATAAAACCGCCATTTGAGCCGGGAGCAGCTAAATATTCATCCGAAGTCAAAGTGCATAGTTGTGTGCGTGCTATATCCAAATACTCATTGGCTAATCCTTTATCTACATATTGGCTCAACTCTATGAATGCGGATGCCATAATGGCTGCGGCTGAAGCATCTCTGTAGGTATTAGGGATGTTAGGAGCATCAAAATCCCAGTAAGGTACCTTGTCTTTCGGTAAATTAGGATGATTAATGATAAATTTTGCTATATGTTTAGCCTGTTCCAGATAAACTGGTTTTTGGGTTTCTCTATACATCATTGTATATCCATAGAGTCCCCATGCTTGTCCGCGTGCCCATGCAGATGTGCTTGAATATCCTTGATGTGTATCTATTTTCCCTACTTTATTATTTATAGTATCATAGTCTAGTACATGGCATGAACTGTAATCCGGACGAAAGTGATTGCTCATCGTTACCATTGCATGGCTGTTGGCAATTTTATCATATATAGTGTCATTTGTCAGTTTAAAGGCTTCCTCTAACATTTCAAGGTTCATCATATTGTCAATGATAACCGGAAATTCCCATTTGGGTTTATCATCCCAGGATTTGATAACTCCTACTTTGGGGTTAAAACGGCTTGCCAAAGATTTGGAACTCTGCAATATGACGTCTTTATACTTATCTTCACCAGTGATCCGGTATGCATGTCCATAACTACAATACATCAGACAACCAAGGTCATGGGTATCAAGAGAATATTGCTCTTTTTTTATGCGTGCTGTATAATTCTCTGCATATTCTTTTAATAATTCATCTCCAGTATACTCGTAAAGTTGCCATAACACTCCACTAAAAAAACCGCTGCACCACCAATGAGAATCAGAAGTGACAAGAGTACCATCTGCTAATACATATCTGGGTAATTGTTCCGGTTCTTCAATCAGGCTTGTAGCCAAAAACTTGGATTGTTCTACACTTCGTTCCAATCCTTTTTCAATAATAGTGTTCATGTCACAGCTTTTATTTATGGCACAAGATGTACACAAAGTTCCGACAAGAATGCTCACAGCAAATATTTTCTTATTCATATTGTATAAATTTAAATGTTTTTCCAAAGTTTCAATGGTTGAATTTTTTTATGAGTGTTTTTGCTACCTTCTGGTATTAATTTCACCTGAAGAGTTTCTTTCATTCCCGATCGTAATTCTGCCTCGAACCCCACAAAGACTGTATTGGGATTTGCGGCGTCATAACTATTAGGCGATGTCGTACTCCAGGTCTTTATAGATATTGGGGCTGATGATTCTATTTGAAGCAATAGCTTTTTGCCTTGCATGGAAAGCTGTATGGTATGATCATCCAGAATTTTAGGAATAGCACCGGTCAACATATTCCAGCGTACTGTTGTCGGCTTATTCAATGCTTTTATTTCATCTCTTACCACAAAATATTGTTCATCTACAAGAGCTATACCACGCTTTGTTTCGGCAACCTGATTTAGGTAAACAGGAGTCATGTCAACAACGGCATACATGAAATCAGCATTGTTGCCATACTCGGTGATAAGTGCGTGACCTTCTACATTTTGGTGTTGATCGTTGAATGTAAGAGTATTGTGTGCCTGGTTATTATATCTGAAAACATCCCAGCGTTGTGAATCCTGATTACGTCCCCATAAATCAATACCCAACTTTTCAAGCGTATTATATTCTTGGGGACCAAAATCCATAGCCCAACGTATATCATGATCGGTTATAATAAATGAACCTACATCCAAATGGGTATGGCCGGCTTGTGCCGTCCCCCCCTTGATTGCTGCTGACAATCCTTTCTTAAAATTCCAGTCCGTACGCATCACAGCTACAGGCTGCATACTTTGGGCAGATACCCACATTTTATTAACTGGAGCAACGATGTTCTCCAGTTTCATTTGGGTTCCCCATACGATGGCATACAATCCATAACGGTAATCTATCAATTGTTTCTTAGATGCTTTGTCAAGTAAATATTTCTCTGTCCAAAGAATACTTGCGTCATTATTTTGTTGTGCAAGCCAAAACATTGGGGGAAACATACGTCCTGAATGGTTGCAGTCACCATAATTGAAAGATTTACCATCGCCAAGTATCATGTTTTGAATAAATTTGCCGGTTTTTAAAAAGCCGGGCATTTGCGATAGTCCGAAATCGGTCCCTTTTACTGTTTTCAGGGCTTCGATTAACAATACATTGTATGTTGTACCATACGCCCAATAGCTATAGCCTTCAGGGTAAGCGCCATCAGGGGCATAGACTGCCATTGGCAGTCTTATTTTTTTCACGGCACGACTCACTATTGTGTCAGCCAGCTCCGGAATATGCTCATAAATGGCTAAAGCGCCTAAACTCATACTAGTATGGCAAACTTGATTCCAATTATTGTGATTGTCCAGCCAGTGATTATTATAAACTTCTTCAAATGAAGGTCTTAAACCTTTCATTTCAATGGCTTTTTCTACTCGTTGTTTGGTCTCTGTACTTATATAATTGAACAACCAGTCATATCCGATAGCCATTGCAGTAGTCATTTCCGCTACATCCAGAAAATGAGAAGGATTCCAGTCTACAAACAGAGAAATATTATTCATCTCAAGTTCTGCACGTCTTGCATATTCTTGTTTTTCAGTCATTCTGTATGCATACCCCAAGAGTAGCATTCGACGCAAACATTCACGGGATACATCTAATAATCTTCTGCCTTCAACGATTCTCTCCAATAAAGGTGCCGAAAGAATAGAATCGGCACCCTCGATCATCAGTTTGTGATAGTCTTGCCATAATTGTTCTGAAGCGATAGCCTTGCGGATATTCTGTTCCGCTTCCGTATTCATGATTAAATATGGATGTGCTAATGGTTGTGCTTTAACATAAATGCAAGATACACATGTTATGGTTAAAAAGATAATAACGTATTTTCTCATACAATTTTATTCTGAAAGTTGTGCTCCAATAGGACCTCCGGTAGTAGATGCTATGGCAGATGTTGTATTGGCAGGATAGTTGAAAGTGAAAGTTTCTCCATAAACAATTCCTTCTATACCGTCTTCATCCACTGTGAATGGCAAACCTGTAGCATCTCCCATTGAAGGTAGTCCACCTTTTTCAAAGAACAGTTTCCAATATTCTGTAGGCAAAGGAGGGGCATAGTCAAAATTTAGAACTTCTGTGAAGTTATTTTCTTCGATAAATCGACCTTCCTCTTTCATTTTTTTAGCATCTTCAGAAAGTTCAGTGCGGTGTTTGAAGTTAGGATATTGTTTTAATAAATCTTCGAGCACAGAATCAAAGTAGAAATTATTATTACGAATCGTAACTTTAGCATCTTTCACATGGGGATCATTTTCTGCTTTTGCAAACTTGATGTCCCATAATATTCCTGGACTATCTGCTAATTTCCATCCATAATTGGCAAAAATGTTGTTTTCAATAAGCAGATCAATTACATAATTAAGTTCCAAGTGTTTTCCTACATTATAGAAAGTATTGTGAGTCAATGCACAATATGCAGTGCCTGAATCTGCCAGTCGGATAATGCGGTCAGTTTGACAATAGACATAGCAATTATTGATAATGATACTTTCTTGATTATTACCACGTGTGTCGACTATACGTCCATTATCCGGACTGGTCGGATTTGCCGTATTTCTGATAGTAGAATTATCAATTATAACCTTATTATTTGCTGTGTTAAGACGAAAAAGAGTTTGTTTACAGTTATCAACGAAACAATCTTTCAAAGTTAGCGTTAAGCTGGGGGCATCCACAACTAAGACACGATCGGGTACTTTACCTGTAGCGGCATCAATAGCATTGATATATACGTTTTCCAAAGTAATATTCCCTTCAATATTAATCATATTGTTTCCTACTGCACCGTTAGCATCAGCTATCGGTTGTATTTGAGGTAGATTCCCTTCTTCTGCTTCTTCTGATTTGATGATTACATTATTTTGGATAGCATTTTTCCCTTCAAAATAATAAATGCCGCCTCGGCGTAGAATATAAGTTCCGTCACCATGTTCTTTGATAGCATTGGGCAGTGAATTTACCCGGTCTATGCCATTGTCCGGTTCTACTATAAATTCGTTTCCAGGTTCATTTCCTTCATTTCCTTTGATTTCCGGGAAGTCTTCAAGAGTTAGTATATCTTCTTGTTCACAGCCAGTCGGGATAAATAACAAGCTTAGTAAGCCAAGCATTACTGGGTATATTCTAATTGATTTCATGATGTTTCATTTAAAAATTATACTATTATTTAAAGATATCATACTTAAATCCGATATAAGCCGTTGCTCCATAGTATTCAACCAAGGATGGGTAGTTGGTGATATTGCGACGTTTTCTATCAGATGATAAAGTAAAATTAGATACAGTACCAAAAATGGAGAGGTTTTTAGTTACATTGTATTTTAATTGAGCATCCCATTTTACAAATGAGCGTGTAGATTCAACATCTGCTCCGTCCGGACGGTGCTGTTCAGTTACAAGTACACCATCTTGATAGTTGCATGATATACGTCCCGAAAATTTCTTGTAGTCATATCCCAATGATACATTAAAAAGTAAAGAAGGCTGGTTCAATAATCTGTCCGTATAGACAACTTCTGAATTGGTTGGGATAAATGGTTTTTCAGTTCCTCCCACAGTATAGTTGGGATTGGCTTCTCTTCCTTTCAATGTCTCGAAGTAATTCATTTTTGAATCCATTAATGATAAGTTTGCACTGAGTACAACACCTTTCAAGAAATTGTTTAATTTGCGGAACTGTAGTTGAAGATCAAATTCCAATCCTTTAATTGTGGCATCATTAGGGCTATTTAGAGGATAGTTAATATTGTAACCTGCAAGTTCCGGATATAGACCATCAAAATTCTTTGGATCTGTTGCTGTGCCATTCAGCAAGTAAGCTGAACGTGTATAAATAAAGTTTTTGATCTTTTTATAAAAGCCACTGACTGTAAACAAACCGTAATCCGGTTGGTAGAATGAAAAGATAACATCATAGTTGGTAGCAATTGCCGGTTTTAAATTTGTCCTGCTCCATGTTACGTCACTTGATGATGGCTTGATGATTGTTCTAGGTGCAATTAGGTTATAATCCGGTCTTGATAGCGTTTGAGTATAGGCTAATCTGACGTCCAACCACTGGATTGGTTTAACACGTAAATGAATTTGTGGCAGCCAATAGCCAAATTTTTTAGAGTCGGTGATCTCTTCAAAATCCGGTTCAAAGTGGCTCGTTTCACTATCTGGTACATTCTGTCCGCTATAAGCCTGATAACGCAAATAAGAGTGGTCATAGCGTACACCCGGGATAAAGGTTACGTAGCTGCCAAAATTAATTTCACTCATAATATATCCGGCATACATTCTTTCATGTCCTTCATAATCATTCTGTAGGGTTGAAGCTGGAGTCGGTCGATAAATGCTTTTATTTACATTGTAGAAATTTCTCATGACATCATGATCCAGTGCAAAGTCGAAATTTAAATTGTCATATTTATTATTCAAGAACTTATGAGAGTTAAAATCCGGATCGATGAAGCTTTGAATACCAATCAAATTCTTGAATGAAGATCTTTCGAGATTAGGCATATTTGTAAGTATCGGATCATAACCTTCTTTGAGATCCATGCGAGCATAATCACGGCCTGTCTCTAATAATCTATCTTTCTGACGAAACTTTCCTCCGACTTTGATATAACCACCGATCTGTTCACTGATATTGAATGGCTTTTTCCAATCCAGCCATGCACTATATTCTGTTTCTTTGGCTGATTCTGTATTAAAATATCCTTCATATAGATAGTATTGGGATGGATCGCTCTCATTTACGAAATCAGAGTTTATAGCTAAGTAAGGGGGAAGATAAGATAAAGAATTCAGAGGGACAGTGTATGGTGCATTTATTCTAAATTGCAAATCGTGGTTGTATGGGGTTTTAGAAACAGAGCTACTACGGCCTACTCCTATATTTAGGGTCTGCTGAATAATAACAAACAGATGTCTATCAACAATATAGTCTGTATATTTTTTGCTTATTTCATTA
>CAKUYM010000155.1 GCA_934716785.1 uncultured Bacteroides sp.
CCGCATATGCCCAAGCCTCATTCTCCGTCATGCCCGGATGCAAGCCTTCCTCCATTGCGTCATCGTCCACTTTGCCGTTGTAGGTTAATGCGTAATTCCGCAAACCCTCATGAATCATATTCCGACGTTCCTGGCCACCCATTATTTCACGGAAAGGCATGGCGAAATTAGAGAATCCCCAATCGGATTTCAAAGAAAAGACCGGTTTTCCGGATTTTCCCTGTTTGGTAGTGATGATGACTACACCGTTTGCTGCACGCGAACCATAAAGAGAAGCAGCGGCAGCGTCTTTGATGACCGTAATACTCTCAATATCAGACGTATTTAAAGTAGACATCACGTCCAATCCGGAATCACTGCCGGACGCACCTATGTCTCCGGATAGTACAGGAACTCCGTCCACGACATAAAGCGGAGAATTGGAAGCATTGAACGAGCCCATACCACGGATGCGGATAGAGGTTGACGAACCCGGTATCCCCGAACCGGTATTGACACTGACACCGGAAGCCGCACCTTCCAACATTTGTTGGAAAGAGACATTCGGAACATCCTTCACTGCATCTGTCTTTACGATACTGGCAGAACCTGCATAGGCGGATTTCTTAAAAGTCCCGTATCCGGTCACTATCACTTCCTCTAACAGATTATTATCTACTTTCAGAATGACGTGTACAGTTTTACCGGGGATGACAGCCACCTCCTGAGTGATGTAACCGATATAAGAAATCACCAATGTAACTTTCTTATCCGTTACTTCCAGATGAAAATCACCATTCAAGTCGGTCATCATACCATTAGTCGTGCCTTTTACAATCACATTGGCTCCGATAATCGGTTCACCATTTTCTTCGGTCACTTTACCTGCTATCGTATAACTTTTTTCTTGAACAACAGCGGCTTGTACTCTTACCGGTTCTGCCTTGCGAATAGCAATCACCCCATCATGTACAGTGTAAGTCAACCCGCTATTTTGCAGGCATTTGTTTAGAACTTCGGATATCAGTTCATTCTTTACATTCAAATTCTCCACTCTGACCCTCTTCGCATCACTCGTACTGTAAATAAAAGTAAAGTCTGTTTGTTTCTGAATTTCCCAAAGAACTTCATTCAGTGTCACGTTTCTGAATTTGGCTGTAACAGTAGCCTGTGCAAACACCGATGCCTGCATAAGCCCTGAAGTCGTGATGCAGAGAAAGAGGAATGTCATGTAAAGACGTCTTCCATATTTCCCCAGTCGGTTAACCTTACGTAGTTTTTCCATAAAAACAGGGATTAATGATTAGTGAATATTTTAATAGTTTTTCCTTCTACATGGATAGAAACCCTGCCCGTCTGTTCAAGCAATTCTACAAGCGGAGTTATTTCATTATAACGGTTGATGTAACAACCGAAGCGCAAATCTTTTGTAGACTCATCGCCATAGATTACATCCATATCATACCAACGAGCAAGTGTTTTCATTATATCTTCCAGCCGCTGATCTTTGAAATTGATTTTTCCATGTATCCATGAAATATAAAATGCAGTATCTACATTGCGGACATCAATCCGATTACCACCCGGAGCGATGCAAGCCTGTTCGGACGGTTTCAATATCCGGTTACTTCCATTTTCTGTCTGTACCCTTACCGAACCGCTGACAAGTGTTGTCTGATATTCTTCATCTGTGTAAGCTGATATATTAAAGGTAGTTCCCAGCACTTCGATATTCATTCCCTTGGTCTTTACTATAAAAGGACATCCCGTTTTACTCACCTCAAAATAGGCTTCCCCCTCCAATTCTACCAACCGGCAGTCTTTTGCAAACCTGACGGGAAAACGAATCGAACTCATGGAATTCAAATGCACCTTACTTCCGTCACTCAAGGTCAACTGATACTCGCCGCCACGCGGAACGTTTACCTTGTTATATGCAAGCTTGTCGGATGAGTGATCGGGACTTTGTTGATAATTCAACGCGGTGGAATCTACTTGAATGACCGTACCGTCTTTTTCTTTCAGCTCCCCTCCCGAAGTGGATTTCAAGTCAATCGTTTTCCCATTGTCCAGTATAAGGGTGGCTTTTTTACTACCCGGAATAATCTGCTCTGTAACATGGGCTACCGGATGGCGGTCCTCATTAGTGGTGTTTTTATAGATTGCGAGAGTAGCGATAGCCAACGGAAGAATAAGGATGGCAGCATATTTACATACATTCAGCAGTCGATATCTGAAACGGTGATGCTGCATTTTCCTCTGTACCCCTTCCCAACCGTCTTCCGTGCTGAAAGCCTGCCTTTTCTGCATATTCAGCTTTATGTTCTCTTCACGGCAAATCTCCTGAAAGAGCCGCTCGTTTCCGGCTGATTCATGCCTCCACTGCATCAGTTCCGCCAACTCTTCTTCTCTGATTTCTTCTGATAAATATTTGGCTATAAGCCTTGCGATATAGAAATGATGGTTTATCATAATTCACATGTTTTAATCGTTGTTTATACTAAAACAGGTGATTTGAATATCAGGGTGTATTAAAATTGATTTTTTTTCAAAGAAACTATAAAAGAAAGAAAAGCAGATAATAATAATCCTTCAAATATCCGCGCAATTTGCGATAGGCTATCTTCTTTTGGGAGTGTACCGTTTCTCCCGAAATATTCAATGCTTCCGCTATTTCAGGGTTTGTCTTTCCTTCAAGAGCCAGCCGCATGATATTTTTCATTTGGGGCGGCAATTTGTCGATAGCATCCGCCAATATACGATAACTCTCTTCCGCGATAACCTTGTCTTGAAAGAAAGAGTCTTTACCCATTTCCCTTACTTTCCGTGCATATTCATTCATGACTTTAGCATGTTCCAATTCATTCAGAGACTTATTGCGGACTGAGGTGTAAAGGAAGGATTTAATCTGATGCAAATATATGAAATCATTACGCAACTGCCACAACTTGACAAAACATTCCTGAACAATATCGGCAGCCAGTGCATCATCTTCGACATACTGATTGGCAAACATACATAGGGTTATGTAATATTTATCAAATATAAAGCGAAACTGCACTTCATCGGCCAGTTTAATGCTTATGTATTCTGTTGTTTGAATCACGTATATCCTTTCTTTTGGTTACAAATATACCATTTGAAAGTTATACAACCAAGAAAAAGCGTAAATTCACAATCTTTGCCACACCACAAAGTTTCTCGGACAATCCTGCAATAGCTATTGCCGGATTGTCCCGCTATTTCTTGTCTCGATCAAAAACCGGATGTTCATCGGGCATTTCGATGGACACTTCTATCAGTCCGCTGACCTCACCTTCTGCATCCTCATACCAAGGAGTCTGATGCAAAAGACGATGTTTGCCATGGCGGATTATCTCATAAGTATTGCTTTCTCCAGTCTCTATCAGATGGCGGATTATCTTCTTTGATTCCTCATTATGGCAATTGTAGAGGTTCTTGCCTACTACCCCACCGTCACGCTTACGGGCTGCGGCATTCTGATAGAGAACTACACCGTCCTTATCACAAACAGTAGCCGCAAACGCCACATTCTCCAAATAGTCAAAAGTCTTTTCCATAATTATTTTAATCATTATCCGAACGTTGAATCTCTTTTATCACACGTGCCGGGTTGCCAACGGCAACAGAATAAGGAGGAATATCTTTCGTTACCACTGCACCGGCCCCGACAACACTTCCCTTGCCAATGGTGACACCAGGCAGCAGGATTGCACCACCGCCAATCCACACCTCGTCCTCAATGCATATCGGTTTTGAATAAGTATTGCACCAGAAAGCCGGATTGGGATTGTCGCTATGGTTGCGCACGGCAGGATCGGTGGAATGTGTTGCCGTGTACATCTTCACGTCCGAGGCTATCAACACACGATTGCCAATGTCAATGCGGTTGTTGTCGACAAAGGTGCAGTTCATGTTGATAATGACATTGTTGCCCACATGGATATTCTTGCCGTATTCGCAGTGAAAGTCTATGTCAACATGAACATACTCGCCAACACTTCCAAACAACTCTTTCAGAATCTTTGTCTTTGACTCCGCATCATCGTAATCGCATGCATTCAATAGTCGGATGAGCCGTTTGGCACGCAGTGCCAAGTCTGTGGTAGAGCGATCGGCTGTAAAAGTCAGCCCGGCCATACATTTCTCGAGTTCCGTTTTCATAAGCTAAAGGAGTTCGATATAAGGATAAAACTATTCGTTTGAATTAAGAACATAGCAATAAAAGTTGTAATTTTATAGTGTCAAAAATAAAATAAAACGATTATCACTATGTTCTCATAGGCCAAAGTTACGGAGATTTATTGTATGACGGATGATTTCTGCAAAGAATTTGCATTGCAACAAGAAAAATTTATAGTTGGAGACTATAGTCTTTGTGAAAACCTCGCAAGTACGGGGCTCAATACAAAATGTGGCATGAACGATGAGTAGGGCGAAGTACGTGAAACCGCCTGTATATCGGTGATTGACGAATGTCTCGCGATATATTTGGGGAGAAAACAAAAAGTTCCGTTCCTTCTATTTTGCTTCCGTTGCTTCTATATTCATTCCGGTGAACTGCGCTGTAAATAGGGAAAACAATAAGAGACGGAATGAAAAGATGAAGGAAAGGCTGTATGTTACTTCTGTTTTAGGCTTAAAACAAAGGCTATACACTCCATTTAGATGAGGTATATAGCCTTTGTTGATTTAGGTATAGAAATACGTTACGGCAGCTTAAAACACTATTTTCGCGCGCTTCGAATAAGTACTCCTTGTTGTATGATCGCTTTTTTAGTAGCGAAGGAAACACCATCAGACAACCCCTTATGGCGTAGGGTTTCTTCCGTAATACCTATCTCTTCAGCAGTAAATTCAGAATAGATTGCTGATATAGAACCAAAAAAACGGCTTGTTTTTTTGAAAATGAGATGAACATGTATAACCTTAGTCTCTTTAGTCATGACCTTACTTTTAGATGTTTGTAATACTGAAAACTTCCATATAATAACTATATGGAAGTTTTTCTAATTGCAAATATACGAAATAAACAAAGAATATAAAATGTTTTCTTTATTTATTCCGTGATAAATACAGACTTATGGAAAAGGTTTAATTTATTGTTAAAATAGCGTATACCCATGCCATCACCCTTTAAACACCCATTAGAAAATAAAAACAAAATGTGAATATCACCCATTAAACACCCATTAGAAAAAAGGTATTTCTATTGTCGAGTTTTACCCTATAATACTAGTATGCACCTTGAGTTATACCCTTTAATACATCTTTTGGATATATACAATATTAGTTAATACGCTGTAATATATACATTTACGCTGAAAACTTAATACTAGATATTAAGTTAACCTTTTTATAAGTAGAGACATCTGATTTTTCAAAGCATCCACATCATCTTCTAAATGGTTTACTTTATCATAATATGTTGCGTTAATATTAGGCATCTTTGCGCTTAAATACCACTCCGCATATAGGACGGTATTAATCTCATCTTCCATCAAATTAAAGTTTGGGTAATTAGCTTTATCGACATTATCAGAGGTACAAACTATAAAACCATGTTCACGAAGTCTATTTTTTATGCGTTTCACGTAAGCGCGTCCACCTCTGTCGCTTACCACATATACATGATTGTCTTTAATTTCATTCCATTCACTTCGATCCAATAATCTTAATATGAGATATGAACAGTCTAATAATGTCGGAGACATACTTTCCCCCCGTACTTTAACACAAAAATATTTTTTATTCCTATGTAGCATATTGTAAGGAAGGCTGATAGTTTCCACAACTTCTATAAAATCGGGATTTTCACATCCATAACCTGCAGCTACTGATATATCAACGATAGGGATTGGCTCAAATTCCGACTCTATTGGAACTATTTTAGAGATTTTCGTTTGATTGTCATCGCGTAGCATTGATCCACATCCAGCAAGCAACCAATCCGTAGAGATATCACTATAATATGAGAGAAATTTCAATAGATTATCTTCAGACATTCCATTTGGTTGACTTAATACACCATTGGTTATGCCCGTATTTTTATAACATTCATACTTTGTGATCCCCTTAAAATCTAAATATTGCAGGATTCTCTGTTTTAATACTGAAAAATCTCTCGTATTTTCTTTCATAATTGAAATATCTCTATTATATTTGCAGCGTGTTACAGATTAACAGCGCTCAAATGTATGAATAATAACTCAAAAATAAAAAGGTATGAAACAAATAATTGAATTAAGAGACACCAAAAAACGAAAGATGATTGCAGAAACATTTGGAATATCTCTCGCAAACCTTAGTCAAATACTCCGTTTCAAACGGAATGGAAAGAATGCAGAAGCAATTCGCAAAATGGCACAAGAAAATGGAGGTATTAAATATACCGAAGGCAATGAACCATCCAAAGTGAAGGTTTTAGACTCTCGTGGAAATGTTACAAACATTATTAATCAATAATTTATCTGCGATATGAGAACTATTAGATTTATTCAAAACGTGATGGTAGGAGTCGGTATAGTCACTGCTATCGCATTAGTTGACCGGATAGAGGTTGAGCCATCAAACATGTGGGCGGCTACTGTAATAACAATACTTTCTGTAATTATTGTCATAGAACGAGAACCAAGGTCGAATAACCAATAACGGAACGCAAGAATAGAGCTTCCTTCAGGATAACAACTATTAATTTGAATTTGCCATGTATTTCAATAGGTAATGGCAGAAAGATTTGGAAGTAGCTACAATTCCGGGGCAGTGCCGGAACTTGCACAAATAATAATATTAATATAATGGCTGAGATATTTAATAATCGGATTTGCGTGTTTGCGAATGAATTAATCATCTTTAATCCTAAAACGAAAGTTGGGAGTGAAGACGGATTCATTCCTGAAGGAACATACTATTCGATGGCGAGGAACGGACAACTTATCGTACTTCGTCGTGGTATTCCCGGATGTCCTGCCCTAGTAGATTTTGAAACCATGAGAAAGGACGTAAAGAAAGAGTACATTGTACGTAAGGGTGACCCTCGTGCGGAAATTGCTACTAAAACACAGAAGTCTATACTGGAAGATGCTATTGTCTACGGTAACGCTGCCTATGAGTTTTTCAGTGTGAAATACCGCTATGATGGTGATAAGAAACTTCCGCCTGCGAAGGTTGACGAATATACCCTTAATGTGCGCATAATGAATGCACTCCTTTCCCTTCGCGATGGTCGTAAAGTTAACTCGATAGGTGGGGGAAGTACACGAATCAATGTTTGGGAAAAACTTTGCAAATTGAGCAATGATTTACTAACATTGAAAGACCCGAACGGGCGTGATATTTTTCCTCATAACCTACCAAAGAACTGGAAATCTTTGAAACGTAAATGCGAGCAATATGAAGCAGCACGACGGATCAGCGAGGAAGAAGGCTATCGCAGTGTCATTCACAAATCGTATGGCAACAAATACGCGGCAGTCGTAATGAATGAGGACGCAAAGGCGGTGATGCATAAGTTAATCAGTATGCATAACAATCTGAATAATGTTCAAATCATGGAAGAATACAACAAGGTGGCTTCCCTGATGGATTGGAAACCGATTGACAGTCCTACCACCGTTGAGAACTGGAGACAAAAATTTGCCCTCACAACAATGGTGGGAAACAAGGGAGACAAAGCTCTGAAGAACACACGCATGAAACAGATACACCGCGAAGCCCCGACACAAGCACTTACTTACTGGACGCTGGACGGATGGGATGCGGAACTGTTCTATCAGAAAAAGACTCCCAAAACGGTAAAGAAAAACGGTGAGGAAAAGAGATATATGTACACCACTTATACCAACCGGAAAACGATGGTAGTCGTACTTGACGCATGTGAAAAATATCCGGTAGGGTATGCCATTGGCGATCATGAATCTCCCGCTCTTATTCGTGAAGCATTACGAAACGCGGTGCAGCATACCAAAGAACTGTTTGGAAACCGCTATAAGCCTTTACAGCTACAAAGCGACAATTATCAAAAGAAAGTGATGGTTCCTTTCTATGAAGCTATGACTAAATACTATACACCAGCCGCGTTGGGAAATGCAAAGTCTAAAGTAGTAGAACCCTATTTCAAACACCTGAATGTGGAATACTGCCAAAAGCAGGCGAACTGGTCAGGCTTCGGCATCACTGCCGACAAAGATAATCAGCCCAATTTGGAAGTCTTAAACCAAAATCACAAGTTCATCCCCGACGAAGCCACTGTTATTGGGCAATTAGAGGCTATTATAGCGCAGGAACGGGCAAAGAAGATAGATGCTTACCGCGCTGCATGGGAACGTACCGAAGAAGCCCGTAAAATGCCTTTCGGGATTGAGGAATATCTGATGCTCATGGGGGAAACCACCGGACGCACAAATAAGATCACTGGTTCGGGGCTATTTATCGAGTTCATGGGTGAACGAATTTGTTTCGACAGCTTCGACCTTTCTCTCCGCGACCATTACAACGAAGACTGGATAGTACGCTTTGACCCGGACGATATGAGCCAGGTGCTTATATCGAACGCAAAACGCCTGAAGTCTGGTCGTGTAGACAAAGAGATTGGGACATTGCAATACATGCTACAGCGTGACATCAAAGTTCCGATGGCTTTGGCAGACCAAAAGCCGGAACATTTTGAATATCGGACACGTGTAGACAAGTTCAACAATGAAATAGCAGAAACGGTAAAAGAAAAGGTGAAAGACGTAGATAAACGAATCACTACTATTTGCCAGCGTATTCCTGAAATAGCCGCGGCAACAGTCCTTGACCGATACTTGATCACTGACAGTTTAGGGCAGCATAAGGACGTCCGATCGAAAATGAGGGATGATGCCACAGACGCGGACTTTACGGAAGTAACCCAGCGTATTACCCAGCAAAGTGTAATGGTTTCCACCGGAGATGACGACGATTACGATTATAACCCACTGGACATGAATTTTTCAAGATGATTAAAAAACAATTTAAAAGATATATAACATGGATAATCAAGCATTAAAAACGTACATAGAGAAGTTAGTCAACCGTGGATCATCCGCAACGGAGCTGTCACGGAAATGTGGGATATCGGATACTGCCATGTCTCAATTCAGAAGCGGGAAATATGGGGCGAATGAAGACTCTATCGCTGAAAAGATTGCTTCCGGTCTTAATTATTACGAGAACGCTTGGAATGTGGTGGAAAGCGTCACCAGTTACCAGCAGGTACGTACCGCGGTTGTAGCAGCCAAGAAGAATCATAAATGGATGTGTATATCCTCCCGATCCGGAAGTGGAAAGACACAATCTCTCATAGACCTTTATAACATGAGTGCAGATAACTCGGTGGTCTATCTGAAATGCCGGAAGTGGACAGCACGCAAATTTCTGACCAAGCTAGCCACATGTATGGGGGAAACGGTAACACGTTACATGGATAACGATGACTTAATGGACTTAATCGTTTCCCACTTCAATCGCATGGCGGGTAAATCACCTTTGTTAATCCTTGATGATGCCGGGAAATTGGCGCACAGTGCCCTTTGTACATTGATACCGTTATATGATGACACTTTGCACCGTATGGGGGCTATCGTAGCCGGGACAGAGACTCTGGAACGTAATATCAAGCGTTATGTTGGTCGTATAGAAGGGTATGATGAAATCGACGGTAGATTTTGTAGAAACTATATCACATTGCTTGGAGCGACAAAGAAAGACGTTAAAGCCATTTGTGCGGCAAACGGGATCAACGATACGGAAGAACAGG
>CAKUYM010000156.1 GCA_934716785.1 uncultured Bacteroides sp.
CTACGGTGATGTGAATCGTGAAGGATTTGAATTGCCCTACTACGAGGGAAGTGAGCCTTTTGCTATTGCCAAAGGTAAAACAACGAATGTAGAGCTGACATGCTACTTGAACAATGCTAAACTATCGATTGTCTATACCGACGCTTTTAAGGATTATTTTGCTACTTATACTTCGGAAGTTTCTACTTCATTGGGCAATACGGTAGAGTATGTGTCGTCGGAAGAACGATATGCTTATTTTAAACCGGGCGATTTGTCTGTCCGTGTGAAGGCAAGAAAGAAAGAGGGTTATTCGCAAGAGGTCACCTTGAAAGCCAAAGACTTTACTGCTGAAGCACGCCACGCTTATATTCTGACATTGGATGTGGATGCCGGTACTCCATCTTTAAAGATTTCCTTTAGTGACGATATCCCCAATCAAGAACCTGTAACGATTGAAATATCGGATGAGGCATTAAGTGCTCCCGCTCCTTATTTTAAAGCGAATGGATTTGATGAGAACCAAACGATGGATGTGGTGGAAGGCAAATCGGCTGAGGCTTCTGAAGTCTATGCTTACCTGCATGCTGCCGGAGGAATAGCTAATTGCTCATTGGTTACTCGTTCTACTTCGTTGATAGAACAAGGATGGCCTGAAATGGTAGACTTGGCTAATATCTCTGCGGAAACACTGCAGATTATGAAGAATTTGGGTTTACAGATTATCGGACTGGGAGAAAAGAAAGATAAGATTGCGAAGATTGACTTTACAAACGTTATCCCATTCTTGGAATATACCGATGAAGAAGCCGAGCATGTCTTTGAGTTGAGGGCTACTGATAGATTGGCAAAAGAAAATAAAGAGCCGTTGGTACTTAGGGTTCATAGTGATGATAATAAGTTTGCGGTGAGTGCCGGTGAACCAGTGCTTTATGGAACAACAAAGATGAAAGCCAAGTTGACTCTTGACGGTGATCCGAATAAAGTTACTTATCGGTTGAAGAAGGATGGAACAGTGCAGGAGGTGAGACCGAGTGCCATTAAATCCGATGGGATTTCTCATGAGTTGACTTTCAAGTTTGATGAATCGCAATATTCGGATATCGAGGTTGAAGCTCGTTATTTACGTCGCACCGGCGTTCTGACTTCAACATTGGGAGAGCCGGAAGTAGGTTTGAGTTTGCAGTATCCGGGTGATGTATGGACGAAACAGGCAACATTGCAATTGACGGGTGATGTTGATGGTTGGAGTCTTCAGCGTTCCAAGAAGGAGCAGAACGGAAATAATGGCGCATGGAATAAGGAAGAGGGCAATCTGTCAGGTTCGACAGTTTCCGTTTTAGGACTGACACCCGGCACCGGATATGCATATAGGCTTATAAAAGAGGATGCGGAAGGAGATCTGGTTGGAACTTCCAAGCTGTTGGATATTGTAACAGAGGAAGAAAAACAGATTCCGAATTCAGGATTTGAAGAATGGTATGACCAAAAGTTATACAGCACGCTCGGAGAAATATATACTTTCTATCCTTTTAAGGAGAATAGTGAAGCTAAAGATCGTTGGTGGGACACTTCCAATACAAAAACGACTCCTAATCCCGGTTCTGCTGCCGCATGGTATTATCGTTCATTCCCGGGAACAGTTCCTACGTCAGACGGACACAATCATACGGCTTCTTACCATTTGAATAAATTTGGGAAAAAAGGACTTACAACAGGAGGATATAACAACAGCACGTCGGTAGAAATTGCGACTGTTGGATGGGGAGATGGTAATACCTGGACTTTGTTTTCACAGAAAGCTGCATATAAAACGGCGGGAAGTTTGTTTGTTGGAACTTACGATGGGGAAGAAAAATATGGAAAGGATTTCTCATCACGGCCTACCCGATTGAAATTTGTGTATAAGTATTATTCTTATAATAAAGAGTCTACAGCGCCTTATATAAGAATAGACGATGCGGAAGGAAACATGATAGGATATGGTAAGTTGACAATAAGTGGAAATGTTACAGATTTTACGGAAGCCATAATTCCTATAAGCTATGAAGGAAATGAAGCAAAGAAGGCGGCTAAGATAACTGTTGTCTTTAAGTCAACAGATAGTGCTAACCCTCAGACTGAGGCAATTCAAGGAGATGTAGGAGCTTTTGGGGGGTATTGGGATTCTCGTCACATTGGTAGCGTCTTGACTATTGACGATGTTTCATTGATATACGATAAATAATTAGACATTTGTAAGAAAGTAATAAATATGAAATCGATAACTTATATATTAGTAATTTTGGCGGTAAGCCTTTTTACCTTTACCGCTTGTGACCGTGAAAACATGGATTTCGGCAATGAGACAGATGCTTATGGACAAATCCAATTGTCTTCAATGAAACTGTCTGTGGATGTGAATGCCACCCCATTGTCTCGTGCCGCATCAGTCGATGCCAGTAATTATATTGTCGGCATTTACAGCAAAGATGGCAATACATTGATTTCAGAATGGAAATATAGTGAAATGCCTGAGATCTTCCAGTTGAAAGTCGGTGAATATCAGGTAATAGCTCATTCTCCGAATGCTGATGCTGCGGCTTTTGACGAGCCTTATTGTGAAGGAAGCGTCTCTTTTGCAATTACCAAAGATCAGGTCACTAATCTTGAAACTGTAAAATGTACGCTGCATAGCATTGTGGTAACTATTAAATACGAAGATGCATTTAAGGAGTTGCTTGGCGAAGAAGTGAACATAGTTGTCAAAGTAAATAAGCAGGATAATGCATCCCTTAAATTCACCAAGGATGAAACTCGTTCGGGCTATTTCCGTGGTATGGAGACGGATAATGTGGTAGACGTTAGCTTTTTAGGAACTATTGACGGTGAAGACGAAGTGCCTATCAACAAATCATATAGTGGAATAGCTATCGGTTCTCAACTGATAATAACATATGTTTTGAAAGATGCCAATGGCGATCCGGGTTCCGGAGGTGAAGCTAATGTTGCATTGAGAGTGGATACTCGTTGCGAAGTTAAGAATTTGGATGGTTCCGTATTACCAGACAAAGAACCGGAAATTGATGATTTCCCGTCCGATGGTGACAAAGAACCGGAGAAAGAAATGCCTACCGTTACCGGTGATGGCTTTAATATTGCTAAAGCATTGACGGTGGATGAAAGCTTGGAAACATTGAATGTGAAGTTGGCGGCATCTGCCGGCTTAAGCCATGTGTTCATTAGTATAGAGTCTGATAATCAGGAATTCCAAGAGGCAGTCAACCTGATGTTTGAGCTAAATGAGGAGAACTCTGTCTTTGACTTGGCGGAACCCAAGGAAGGAGCTCAGAAAGATAATCTGAATACGCTAAGATTCCCGATTGAAGATGCTATTAAAGGAAAAACGGCTGTCGACTTTGATATTTCCGGATTCTTGTCAGCATTGAGAGGATTCCCGGGTAATCATAAATTTAAGATACAAGTGGTAGACACGAATGAGGAAACTACTTCTGCAACGTTGACACTGGTTGTACCACGAGCATAGATAAGGTAGAATAAATAATGTAGATATGAAAAAAAGAACTCTATATTTATTGTCTCTTTTATCATTTTTCGGATGTCGGCAGGATGATTATTCCTCGTTTGAAGGAGAAGGAACGCTGCGTCTGGATGTGAAGATGAAGAGCGAACTGCAGGTTGCCGCTACGCGTGCCCTCACGGCAGATGAAGAGACAGAATTAGGTAAAAATTGCAAGATACGTATTTATGATACAGATAAACTGATTCGCAAGTATCAGGGGGTAGGAGATATTCCTGCAGATATCGTACTTCCATCGGGCGAATATCGGGTGAGGGTGACAGCGGGTGATTCCGTTGCGGCTTCATTTGATAAGAAGTTTTATGAAGGGAATGTTCCTTTCACACTAACTAAGGGAGACATAGTTCCGGTTGAAGTGGTTGCTAATATTGCAAATACGGTTACTAAGGTCGAGTTTGCAGAGTCCTTGACTAATGTTTTTTCAGATTGTCAAGTTACGATTGCGGTAAAAGCTGAAAAAGGAACATTGGTCTTTAATGCAGACAATTTGGATCGAATGGGTTATTTCTCTTTGCCTTCCGATTGTGACACTCTATTCAGTACATTTACAGCAAAGGTCACTGCTACAAAAGAGGCATTTGAGCATGTGGATACCATTCCACTTGTTAAAAAGGCAACCCTTTATAACCTGACGTATGAGTATAAGGACCAAGAAATCGTGTTGCCGGATGATGGTGGCGGTATGTTGAATTTGGTGGTAGACGCTACTCCGATAGGTAAGCCTATTGAAGAGGATATTCCTTATTATCGCCGTCCGAAGATAAAGGCGGAAACCGACGGGCAAATGTTGGATTTGAGTACGCCTTATTATCTGGAAGTGGAAAATGGAAAAGATGTTTTGATAGCCATAACCGGTTCTTCGGCTTTGGCGAAGGTCGAAATATCATCCGAACAGTTCCCTGCTTTCTTGGGAACCGCAGAACAGACTTTTGATTTGAAAAATCTGTCTGAAGAACAGGAAAGCACACTGCTTGCCGGAGGAATGCAAATAGATAAGAAAGAAAATTCAAAGGGATATGCGATGGATATTATTCTTTCTGCGGATTTGATAAAGAAATATTCTGCAACGGAAGGAACATACGATATTCGTTTGAATGTAACTGACGCTAACAATAAGACGAGTGGGGTAGACTGGCGGATTATCGTATCCAATGCATCTGTGAAGACAGAGAATGTCATACGAGCTGAAGTGTGGGCTACAAAAGCTACTTTGCGTGCATCAGTCTTGGAAGGGCGCGAGCCGCAAGGCGAACTGACGTTCCGTTACCGCAAAGTGGGAGATGAGGATTGGCTCTCAGTAAACGCCAAACGCGATGGAACGAAAGTTTGGGCGGAGCTCACCGGATTGGAGCCAAGTACGGATAAGGTCGCATCTGTTTATGAATATCAGGTACTGGATGGCGAGACAGTTTCCAATACGGTATGTGAATTTACGATGGAAGTTGCCCAACAGTTGGAGAATGCAGGATTCGAAGGATGGCAAAGCTCTAAACCGACCTTGATATATGGCAGTGGAGAAAGCATGTTTTGGGATAGTGGTAACCACGGGTCGTCTATGGCGAGTATAGATTTGACTACTCCCGACTCATCTCTAAAGGTAGAAGGTAATTACTCGGCTAAACTACAGTCTAAAAATGTTATAATCAAGTTTGCGGCAGGCAATCTGTTTGTCGGTAAATACTTGAATACAGAGGGCATGAATGGTGTTTTGGGATGGGGACGTCCGTTCAGCTCCCGTCCGATTGCCTTGACCGGCTATATCCGCTATACTTCGGGAACTGTAGACAAAGGTGGATCTCATATTGCTAAGGGAGAACAGGATAAAGGACAGGTATTTATAGCCTTAGGAGACTGGAAAGGAGAAAGTTATAATGGAGAAACTTGGCCGGTGATCATAAAGACAGGAAGTGACGATACTTTATTCAAACCGGAGAGTGATGAAATTATAGCTTTTGGCGAACAGATTTGGGAGGCATCGACCGAAGGTGAGGAAATGCATCGTTTTGTTATTCGTTTGGACTACAGATCCGAGCGCATACCTAATGCAATTATAGCAGTGGCTTCGGCAAGTAAATATGGTGATTACTTTGAAGGAAGTACCGGTAGCACCATGTGGCTGGACGACCTGAAACTGGTATATGATGAGAGTGAATTAACGGAATAAACATCTAATAGTTATTTAGTGAAAAAAATAGTATTATTCTTGTTGTTTGTCTGGGGAGTAACAGTCCAGGCGCAAGAGTTTAAACGTAATATAGAGTCTCATACATTTGTTCCGAAGGGACAATGGGTTGTGGGAAGTTCTGTTTCTTATTCTGAACATAACGAACAAAACTATCAGTTTTTGGTCGTTGACGGGTTTAACTCGGATGGATATACTTTTAAGGTCAGCCCGATGTTTTGCTATGCATTCAGAGATAATGTCGCTGCCGGAGGGCGCTTTTCTTACGGGCGTACTTTGATGAAACTTGATAACGTGACACTGAATCTGGATGAAGATACACAGTTTGATGTGAATGACATGTATCAGTTGAAGCATGCTTACAGTGCCATTGGAATTCTCCGAAACTATATAAATATAGGTTCGAGCAAGCGTTTCGGCTTGTTTGCGGAAACAAGAGTGGAGTTTGGTGGCAGCCAGTCGAAAGTTGTGACAAAAGATGGTAACTCCCTGACAGGAACTTTTTCCAAGACAACAGATTTCGGCTTGGGAGTAGCACCGGGGATTGTAGCTTTTATCAATAACTATACAGCGGTTGAAGTTAGTGTAGGAGTATTGGGCTTGAACTTCAGCAAAGTCAAACAGACGACAGACCAAGTATATGTTGGCGAACGTTCGTCCAGTTCTGCGAATTTTAAAATCAACCTGTTCTCTATCGGACTGGGTATAGCATTCTATTTATAAAAAGATAAAGATGGCTCGATTATTTTATATATGTGCATTGGTACTGCTGGTTGGAGCGCAGTCTCTTGCTGCCCAGCAGCGGGATACCATCGTGATACGTGATACTGTATTCTTGAGTAAAGAAGAATTTGAGAAGAAAAAGGATATTGTAGAAAGCTCGAATTTGATTCGTATCAAACCTGTCGGTCGTTTTGACCGCGGCATTGTCAGCTACCGTTTTATCCCCAAGAAAAAATGGATTGGCGGTTTGACATTCTCTTATGTCAATTATGATAGTGATGACAGTCGTTTGCTGTTCTCGGTATTGAAAGATTTTGATTGCAATTTCAAGACTTTCTCTCTGAAACCTTTTATGGGCTATGCAGTGGCTGATAATATGGTAGTCGGAGTTAAGTTGGGCTACAATCATACGATCGCTGATTTGGGAAATGTCTCTATAGATATGGGAGATGATTTGGACTTCTCGCTGACCAATATGCGCTATGCGGAAGACTTGTATTCGTTCGGAGTCTTTCACCGTTCCTATGTCGGATTGGATAGGGGCAAGCTGTTCGGTCTGTTCAACGAGACTACTCTGACATATAAAAACGGTTCGTCGAGTTTTGCCCGTGGAGAAGGAGAAGACTATAAACGGACGGAGACTACGATTAACGAACTTCATTTGGGAATCAGTCCCGGAGTAGCGGTTTTTATCACTCAGAATATTTGTGCGGAACTCTCTTTCGGGGTGGTCGGTTTCAAGTATCGTTCCGAGAGTCAGAAAAACAATTTGGGAGAGACAGGTAAACGAAGAAATAGCGGAGCTGATTTTAAAATCAATCTGTTTAATATAAATATTGGTCTAACCGTTTGTATGTAATGAAGATGCATAAGTTTATATATAAGTTGTTTCTTGTTGGGATAGGCATGGCTTGCCTGCTGCAAGGGTGTATTAAAAATGATGTAGGATATCCACAGATTGCATTGTCCATTATAGCCATGCAGGTGGAAGGACAAAAGGGAAATGCCGTTATTTCCGAAAATGACCGTACCGTAACTCTTAAGTTGGAAGAAACGGTCGACTTGCGCAATGTACAGGTGAAGAGTCTGTCCGTGACGGAAGGTGCCAAAAGTACCTTGTCCGTGAATGATATTATTGATTTGACAAATCCTTACAATGTGACATTGTCGCTTTATCAGGACTATGAATGGAAGATTCTGGCCGACCGTGAGATAGCACGTTCCTATAAAGTGCAGAACCAAGTCGGAGTGTCTGAATTGAATACGGAATCGAAAGTTGCAGTGGCATATGTAACTAACGATGTGAAATGGAAAGAACTTCAAGTGACGGAACTGAAACTCGGACCGGAAGGCTCCACTTATAATGGTAGTACCGATTTTTCTTCATTGGAGTGGATAGCGTATTCTAATTATGCAGCGGCAGAAGTCGTTGTAAAATATGGAAACTTCTTTACTGAGAATTGGGAGTTGCGTGTCTATCGCAAAGACCGGAATGCCGAAACCAAGCAGGCAAACGGATGGGTGAAAGTCGCTTGGCTGTACGGTGAGGGTATCGAAGGTCGCGAGAATGGCTTTGAGATGCGCAAAGTCTCAGATACGGAATGGCAGAAAGTAGACCAGTCTTATATTTCTTCTGATGGGGCGGCTTTCACAGCACGTGTACCTCATTTGGAACCGGAAACAGAGTATGTGTGCCGTGCTTATTCGGGTGCGGATTATGGACAGGAGCTGACCTTTAAGACAGGAAAAGAGGCTGTGATTCCCAATGCTTCATTGGATGAATGGAGTAAGGAGACTACCAAGAGCGGACATTTGTTGTGGAAGCCATGGGCTGAAGGTGTAGCGGCAGGAAGCGGCTTTTGGGATACCGGTAATAAGGGAGCGACAACAATTTCCGATAGCAATACCACTCCGGTGCTCGATACTTGGGATGGCAGCACAGGATATGCCGCACAATTGAAGTCCTCTTATTTGGCAATAAAGTTTGCGGCGGGTAATTTATTCGTTGGCGAATATATCAGGACTGACGGTACGGATGGCGTCTTAAATTTCGGCAAGCCGTTTACAGAAAGACCTACCCGTTTGAAAGCTCATATCAAATATACAAGTGTGGATATTGACCGGACAAACGATGAATTTAAACATCTGAAAGGCCAACCGGACTCTTGCCACATTTATGTCGCTTTGGGTGATTGGGACAAACCGGTGGAAATCCGGACAAAGAAGAGCGAACGTAAATTGCTTGATAAGAATGATCCGAATATCATAGCTTATGCGGAATTTATTTCAGGGAAGAGTATACCTCAGTATACGGAGTTGAATCTGCCTTTGGAATATCGTTCTACCAGCCGTGTTCCTAAGTATTTAGTGTTGGTATGTACGGCAAGTAAGTATGGCGATTATTTCACAGGAGGAGACGGCAGCACTTTGTGGGTTGATGATTTCACTCTGGAATATGATTATGATAATTGATTGCTTTGACAAATTTCTCAAAATGATGAATGCTGTTTAGCAGTAAATATACGTTTTTTTGTTTGTCTAAAAGAAACGGGACTTGGTTCAAACTATGTCCCGTTTTTCTTTTTTGAAAGAAGAGGTAGCCTTTAAAAAGGGAAAAAAGTATTGATTATATTGGAAGAAAACTATTGTTTATTATTCATAGAACTTCTACCTTTGTCCATGTTTTATAGATAACATAAAAACTAAAATATGAAAAAGAGTGTTGTAGCAGTTTCTATGCTTTTGTTATTGTCCGGATGTAGCAGTGTTGCTTTGACAGGGCGCAAGCAATTGCTTTTGGTACCGGACTCGGAGGTGATGAGTTTGAGCAATTCGAGTTTTCAAGATTACATGAAAACCGCGAAGCCATCAACCAATGCCGCCAATACGGCAATGGTTGTTCGTGTAGGCAAGAGAATCGCCGCTGCCGTGGAGACCTATCTGCGTAATAACGGCATGGCCGCTGAAGTCCAGAATTTTGCATGGGAGTTTCATTTGGTGCAAGATCAGGAGCCGAATGCATTCTGTATGCCCGGTGGAAAGATTGTGGTAAATGAAGGAATCCTGCCTTATACTCAAACCGAAGAAGGACTTGCCATTGTACTGGGGCATGAGGTGGGACATGCCGTAGCCAAACATTCCGCCGAGCGGCTCAGCCAGCAGATGGTGGCCTCTTATGGCGGACAGATTCTGAGCGGAGTGCTTG
>CAKUYM010000157.1 GCA_934716785.1 uncultured Bacteroides sp.
GGCCCTGCCTCCGGAAAAGTTGTGTGCCAATACGATGTCATAGTGCAGACTGATTCCGATATTGTTGATGTTCCGTCCTTTCCGGTCGATGATGAGGATAGGGGCATCGGGGAATTCCTGCGCTAACGTGACGTTCTCGAAGAAATGCCCGATTTGTGCAAACCGCCTTGCACTGACGGGTTGTGACGGATTCTCTAATTCATAAAGTTGGTAATATCCGTTTTCGTCCGGCAAGCTGAACATGCCGTTGACCACTGCCGATGGTTGGCGTACAAAACTTCCGGAAGGAATCTCCACCTTTCCGTGGGTAGAGATAAATCCCCAGTTGTCTCCCTCATTTTCCTGAAAAGACAGCGCGTTGATTTCGAAACTGTCCGGTCCGCATCCGATGCATAATAGCGTAAGCAGACTTGAAAGGAATGTAAAAGTGGCGATATTTCTCAGTCTGTCATTCATTGATAGTTGACCTTTAAAAACTTCCATTGCAAATATAAACATAATTATAGGAAAACTCACTGCCAATTCTCAATTTCTCCACCGATATCTATCTTCACCTGTTCGGGATTTTTCGTGATGGTCAGAGAGATAGTGTGGTGCATCCCAGGCTTGAATACGAATGCGCTTTCCATCAGATATGATACTCCTCTCATCACTACCTCCACCAGTGGACGGCGGTTGGTAATTCGTTGCGGAATGACGATAGCGGTATATCTGTTGTTCCCGACCGCCTTCGCCTTCAGTGTGGCTTCCGTGCCGTAGAGAGCTTTGGTAGCTACTCCTGCGGCAAGGTCGATGGTGGCGTCAGGTACGGTGTTGTGGATAAACACTTCCGCGTCTTGCGGCAGTTCGTCGCCTTCGTAGTCTTCACCTTTGATGAGACGTACGGTAAGTTTGCTCATGCAATGCTTGAAATTCAGTGCGACGGCATTGTTGCCTGCCGTCTGTTTCTTTGCCGATGCCCATAAGAAATCGCTGGCCTCGTATCCTCCCAATGCGTTGGCTGTGCCTGCCGTGCTTTGGTCGGTTGCTACTCTGAATTCCATTTCGTCAGTCGACAGGATGGGAGAGGAGTAGGGATAGTAAGCGTATACGTCATAGCTGCCGTCGTTCCAGTAGATAGGACGGTCGGGAGTCCATTCCGTTCCGTTGTAGGTCAATGAAGCATTGTTCACGTAGTTGCCTCCCACTTGCAGAGGCTCGTTCTCCCCACAGACAAACAGGCCGATGCGGTCGTTTGCCTCGAAGTCCGTGTCTGTGGCACGGCTGGTAGGTGCGGCTGCTTGTTGCTGCGAAGGATGCATGACCCGAAACTTCATTACGTAGTTCTGTTCCGTTCCCATGCCTGTCGTTTCTTCCTGTCCGCAACTTGCCATGACCATGCTTGACAGTAGGCCGATGCAAACAGTATATATGGTATATATGGTATGAATAGCTGATTTCATAGTCCTTTCTTCATTTTAATTCTTTAATGCCCTTTGATTCGTTAATCCTCTTTGATTTTTTAATATCCTTTTTCTGTCTCAGCGCTTAGCACCTGCCTTGTCATTTCAGCGGGCTGCCTTTATGAATCTTGGGCGGATATTGATATGTATGCACGCGGCTTCCTGCATAAGGCGCATCTATGGTGCGTGTCTTGACTTCCGCGCTGCTCTTGTCGTTCTTCACGAAATCCTCGAACGAATACTCCTCACCGGCATACTGCTTGATACGTTTCACGATAGACTCACGGCTGATGGCGCTATAATACGGAATGTTGTTGTTCATGCAACTGGTCTGTTCCGAACGGAATACGCCACGGCTATGCATGAACCCACCTTCGTAGATATCCACCCGGTCACTGTAACGTTCGTCGAATATCAAGTGGCTCCAAGGCACTTCGTGCATTTTGCCTGTCAGTGAGAGATTATCATACCAACCCAAGTCTTTAGCTGCATAGAACTCAGAGGTGTGTTTGCAACAGAGACATTTACAAGATGTAATAAACGCATTATGATAGATATATTCGTCACCCAATTTGCCGAATCCATGTCCGCCGGCTTCATGCTGTATGATTCCGCGTGCATCATACGGATAGCTGTCGGTACTCATGGGGCAGAACGCAAGAGCAGAACCATCGCTCCACATTTCACAGGTGCCACCGTAGTCGGTAGAGTTGGGAACCATGATAAGCAATGTCTGATTCAGATTCGCTTTGGTCACTGTTGACATACGCAGCGCATAATTGAATGCTGTTTCATTATTGCATTGTAATCCCACTCCGCCTGTAAAGATAGTCTCAAATTTGGTATAACGGATGGTGTTCACAGTGCCTATACCGCTTTCGAGTGAAACCGGAATAGCCGTGTACACATTGAAATAATCACGATAAGTGGTATATGGCTCTATGCCGAAGAAGTGTTCTACTTGCTCTTGTATATCTTTCATGTAGTTGCCTTCGGCGATATCCTTGGCACTATATCCGTCACCCAAGAATACGAGGTTGATGCCTCCGTTATTTCCTTTAGTGGCTTTTTGTAAAGTGATTATTTCGTCTTCATCATATTGGTAATCATATTGGGAAACTACACATTTGGTAGTGTAATACTTATCCTTTAGCTTAAATATAATCTCTCCATTACGACCTTCGGCAGTACCTTTGGGCATTTCGTCAATAGTCAAAGTTAATTCAGTCTTCTTGGAACCACTCGTTTGAGATAGGCTGCACCAGTCAGGCATGCTCTCCACTTCCCAGTCGCTTTCTGCATTCAATATCAGTTTGCGTGTGCAGCGGGTATTGATGGCATTGGCAATAGCAGGACGGCAGATTAATTCGTGATGAGCGCCTATACGCTTAAACTCATTCCAACCTAATGCGGTTTGATAGTCCGCAACAGCAGATTCAGGGACTTCAACGGTAAAGTTGTCTTTAGCTACTCCGTTGAAAGCGCCGGTGGATATGTATGGTGGAATGCTGCTTTGGCATACGATAGAACCAACGCCAAAACAATTCCCAAATGCGCCACTACCAATATTTTCCATGCTTTCGGGAAAAATGATACCTTCTATTGAATGGCAATCAAAGAAAGCGTATGAGCCGATGAATATGATATTGTCTGGTATTTTTAGCGTTCCCGAAATACGTAAATCCCCACAAAATGCATAATCGCTAATTATTTCCAATTTTGAGGGTAATTTAAGTTCACCGGAAAAATTGCAATTAGAGAAAGCTAATCTTTCTATTGCGATTAACTCTTTAGGAAGGATTAATTCTCCTTTAAAAGGACAACTGTCGAATGCATAACTTTCAATCATTGTAATTCCGTCATGTAAGGTTAGCGTACCATTAAATCCGCAGCCTTTGAAAGTGTTTGATCGGATTTTTGTAATAGTTGTGGGAATAGATAAAGAGCCGGATAATGAACTGCAACCTGAAAATGCCCACTCCCCTAAATAGGACAATTGGTTGGGTAAATGAAGTTCTCCATATAAATTGTTGCAGCCATTAAAACTGTTATTCCCTATGCGTTTTAAGTTAGAAGGAAGCAAAAGCTCACATGTGAAAGAACACCCTACGAAAGCGCCATCACCTATTATTTCTAATGTAGAAGGTAAATGCAAAGATCCGGTTAGAGAGACACAACCTCTGAAGGCATCATAACTTATTTGGTAAACTCCTTCAGGAATGTATAAGGAACCGACCAAAGAACTGCAAGCATAAAAGGCATAATGTTCTATTGCTCTAAGCTTATCAGGTAAGACCAAATGTATAAGAGTCTTTTTCTCTTTCATTGCATAACTGGGAATTTCGTCATTGCTATATTCTGTGATACCCTTTATTCTCACCTCCTTCAAATTCAATGACTGCAACACATCCATCTTATCCCTCATAAAATAGAAGTCCTCCGCATTAATCTCCCCCGTCAATTTCAAATTCTTCAGCTTCGTATAATCCTTCTTCGCTGCTGCAATACATTTTTCCAGCGTCCCCGCCTCTGCAACATCAATCACAACATACTCTTTTGCCGTAGCTTCATGGGATGCCATGTCATTCTCCCATGCCGTGATAGACTCATCAATGAGTTTGAACTCATACTGTCCGCTTGCCTCTTTCTTATTCACCTGAATAGTGAAATTATGCATCTTCCCCGCTACATACGTGAACGCCTCTTCTTTTTTGAACGTATAAGGCATTCCGTCTACCGTAATGCTGAAAAGCACCTTTCCGGCTTCCACAGTCTGTGGAACCACAATGGCACGATACTCATTATCCTTGCAAAAAGGGATAGTCCCCATCTTGGCAACTTCGCCCGTGGCAGTCACATTACCCGTGGCGAGGTTGATCACCGAACTGCGCTTGGTATTCAGAACCAGTACATGTTTCTCCAGTTCCGTCCACGCACCTTCGGCGAACCCCTCGCCCTCTTTCAAGGTAATGCGGGCATTACTCATCTTGTGCCGCAATGGCAGCCGGATCACTCTTTCCGTAGGTGCTACGTCCGCTGCCTTTCCCCAAAGGAAGTCACTTGCTTCGTAACTTCCCATTTCATCCCCCTTATTTCTTGATTGATCTTTTTGCACTTCAAAAGCATACGCATTTACATCCGTCGGTGTGGCATACGGATAATACCCATAGATATCGATGTGCGTATGGTCATCCTTCCAGTAGATGTCATAAGCAGAGTTCCACTTATAGGCCGATTCATCAAAAGTGTGCGGTACATTCGTCCCCCGGTTGCCGTTGACAGCCAATGTCCCCGGTGTATTACCGTTGTAGTCGACCACATACACACCCATGACATCACCATCACAGAAACCGTTGTCATTGACACGTGTCACGGCCACTTGGTCTATCTCTCCCGACAAAGAAATGACATTCGAAGTCTGCCCCTGCGAAACGCCCTCCATCATCTCATTGTCGTTGCACGACACAAGCATCAATGTCGATACGGCAAACACCAATGTTGATACAGCAAGCATCAGCGTCGATACGGTACTGAATACTATATATTTATGCCAACCTTTTCTCATGCGCGTATGTCTGTTTTATTCGGCTACCCCACCATTATCTATGTCATCATCTTCCCAAGCTCCGATCCCCACATTGATACCATTGCCGGTTTTGCTCACCGTCACGGAGAAAGTATGTCTCTTCCCACCGATGAAAGTAAACTCCTTCTTGAGATTGAAATCCCTACCATCAATATTGACAGTAATGAAATTATTGCCCGAAGCCGTCTGCGGCACAATCAGCGCCTTATACGAACGGTTATTCCCGTTTTCGAGCGGAGTAATCGTTTTGGCTGTTCCCGTTGCCGTAGCCACACCGTTGGTGAGGTTAATGCTTGCCCCCGTCTTTATGCCATTCATCTTCACACTTATCGCCGATTGTGCCAGCATCTCGTCGGTGAACCCGTTGCCCGCCTTGACATTGATGACCGCACAACTGAAGATATGCTTGGTCGTGATGTTGACAGCTTCTGCCGTAGGAGCCGCTCCCGCAGTCTTTCCATACAGGAACTCACTCTCCTTGTAAGCCTGTTCGGCAGATTGGTCCTCCTTCACGGCAAAAGCATAAGAGGCGACGTCGGCAGGTGTTCCGTACGGAAAGTAACAGTAGAAGTCCGCCTTCGTACTGTCATCCTTCCAATAGATTTCCTTATCAGGTGTCCATGTCCCGTTGTACGTGAATCTCATGTTGTCCACATGGTTGCCATTGTTTTTCAATGCCCCCGGTGTTGTGCCGTTGTAGTTCACTACGTACAGCCCTATTTCGTCCCGACTCTCATATCCCCAGTCAGTGACGCGGGTGCCGGCATTAGCTTGTGCGTTGGCGTTTGCCGTGCTTGCCACACAATTCAATGTGATGGGAATTTGTTTCACCGGTGCTTCGGGCACTTTCGTCTGTTCTTCTTCTCCTGATGAACATGCACTCAACAGTGCCAGAAGATAACATACCCCTGATAAATGCAGTTTCATAATTATTAGTTTTTGAATGTTTGCTGCAAAGATAGGGCTATATTTTATTCAAATCAAGTTCATAATGGTTCATAAAAAAATCATATCTTCTTTTTCTGCCAGTTTCCTTTCTTCATGTACCTGTAGCAGAATATCAATGTAAAAATACCATACACCCATTCCGTTGTCCAGGCAAAGGCGATGTCCATCCGCAGATACAAGATAAAGTATACCGAGTAGGCCACATAGATAGTCAGCACGCAAAGCTCCATGGCAAGTGCCGTCCGTGTGTTTCCCGTGCCGGACACCGACTGGAAGTACACATTGGCGGGAACGAGCGCAATGTATGCCGCGCACAACACCCAGAGCGACCGGACGGACGCATCCCTCAGCTCCGGCATATCCGTGTAGATTCTCAGAATCAGGTCAGGGCAGAGGCAGAAGAAGAACAGTAACGGTATGACAAGCATATAACCGATGCGGATATGCTGCCTGATAGTCCCCCGTGCGCAATCCTGCTCGCCTGCACCGATCAGGTTGCTAATCAGCGAACCGCAGGTAGAGGCAAAAGCCATTGTGACCATAAACGGAATGCCCGACACGTTACGGATAATGTTGGCTATTGCCAACGACCGCTCTCCCAAGTGTTCCACGAACAAGAAGAACATGAACCAGGTAGACAGGGAGACGAAGTTCTGAATCATCGTCCACACCGATATATTGAGAATCCGTTTCAATACCTGCGCCCGGAATTCCGGCAAGATATTCAGTGCATACTTCTTGCAGTCTATCCGTTTCCATGTATAGATGATAAAGAAAATCATCGATATCATCTCCGCCAGAGAAGAACCGATGGCAGCACCGGCAATGCCCAACTGCGGAAATCCGAATTTACCGAAGATTAGGATATAGTTGAACACCACGTTAGACAGCACCATCACGATCGAGTTCAGCGTCAGCGTCTTCGTCTGGGTAGTCCCAACGAAAAACGCGCGAAACATCACCCCGACAAAAGAGAAGAAGAAACCGTAAACCCTCCAGTGTATATAACTTTCGGCAGCATCATAGATGTGTGGAGAAGAGATGATATTCTTCAATATATAAGGTGAGAATACGATGGACAGGGTGAACAATATGGCAGCCACCGCCAGTAAGAAATAGATGCCCTGATAGAAAATCTGTCCTATCTCCTTGTAATTCCCTTCTCCGTTGCGCCGGGCAATCAATATCTGCGCTCCGATGCTGAAGCCGAAAGCCAGCATAAAGATAGCGAGGTAATATATACCCGCGATGGCAGATGCCCCCAGCTCAATCTCGCCAACCCTCCCTAAGAAAGCGGTATCCGTCATGCCGATAAGCTGCTCCATAATCAGACTTATCAGGATAGGGTAGGCGATAGTCCATATTTGTTTATAAGTATACTTTGTTTTCATTCTTGTTTTGTTTTTTAGGAATTAGGAAATAGAAAACAGGAAATAGGAAAGAAGAAAGAACAAGAGAAAGAAAGCCGGGCAACCAAAATAGGATTGTCCGGCTTTCTCAGAATACATCAGGAATCTATATTTATCTATTGCTCCTTATTTCTTATTCTGTTGTTCCTTACCTCTTATTCTGTTTCTGCTGTTGCAATAGCTCCTGTTGCTTTTGCATTGCTTCCAAGCGTGCGGCAAATCCGGTCTTTTTCATTTGTTTCGGGTCCTTCTTGTTCGCTTCGAGAATGGCGAGCAACTTCGTTTCGTCAGTCGTCTTTCGGAGCAGAATCATGGTACCCACACTAATCAGCGTCGACACGAAATAGTAATAGTTCAACCCTGACGGATAGTCGTTCAAGACAAACAAGAACATCACCGGCATCAGATACATCATCCATTTCATTGCCGCCATCTGCGGTTGCGCTCCGTTATCCTGCATAGACATCGTGTACTTCGTGTTCAGGATATTGGTCACCGTCATCAGCAAGCAGAACAAACTGAGGTGGTCGCCCAGGAACGGAATATGGAACGGGAATGTGATGAACGCGTCATACGTGGAAAGATCGTCCGCCCACAAGAAACTCTGCTGGCGCAACTCGATGGCGCTCGGCACGAACATGAACAACGCCATCAGGATAGGGAACTGCAGCAACATCGGCAGACAGCCCCCCATCGGGCTCACCCCGTACTGGCTGTAAAGCCCCATTACCTCCTGCTGTTTCTTCATCGCATCCTCCTGCTTCGGATACTTCTTGCTTATCTCATCTATTTTCGGTTTCAGCACACGCATCTTGGCAGAAGACATATACGTCTTCCATGTAGCCGGATACACGACAACTTTCACAATAATAGTCAGAATCAGCAGCACGATACCCATGCTCAAGCCCCAACCGGACAGCCAGTCGAATACGTTGATCGTGATGAACTGGTTGATCCAGCGAATCAGCGGCCAACCCAAGTACACCAACCTGTTGAGTTCCCATTTCTCCTCACGTCCCTTATCCAACGCTTTCAACGTCTTGAAGTGGTTCGGACCAAAATAGAAATACATCTCTGTCGGTTCCTTGCCTGTCGGGTCGAAGAATGTATTCATCTCGGCAGAGTAATCCTTGATATATCCGCTACCTTGCTGTTCCATCTTCGATTTCACGGTCACCTTGTCAAAGTCCTGCTCGGCGATAAATACGGCAGAGAAGAACTGATTCTTGAAAGCGATCCAGTTGATGCGACCTTCCAGCTTCTTCTCGTCATTGTTGGCAGCCGACAAGTTGTCCACATCGTCTCCCGCCACCTTGTAAGTCAACTCCGCAAGACGATTCTCGTAAGTGAATCCCTTTTCCAGTTGGCGGGCACGTTCAGACCAGTCGATGTCCACATAATCGGTACTTGCCAATTTGCCTGCCATGCCGGTCGCCTTGATTTCAAAATTCATCAAGTAGCTGTCCGGCTTCAAGGTATAGATGAAGTCGATGTAACTTTCGCTATCCGCTGCCAAGCGCATGATAACACTGCTATCCGTCTTGTTCACGGCTTCAAAGAAATAATCCTTAGTCTGTATGGCGCCTTCCTTGTTGTAGAAGTTGAAGTTCATCGAAGCGTCATCCCCGTCGAACAGCACGATCGGTGTCTTCTTGTCCTGTGCCATGTAATCCTTCAGCATGGCCGAATATACACGTCCGCCTTTCGTCGTGAAAGTGATTTCCGCTACATTGTTTTGGATGCTCACTTTAGATTCCGTTCCGTGCATGGCATTGAAGAACAGTGCGGAAGAATCCGCAGCCGATGCAGCCTCCTTCTTGCTGTTGGCCAATGCAGCTTCCGTTTTCGCCTTTAGCGCCTCCTCCTGCTGTTGCACCACGGCTATAGAGTCGTAGTACCTCTTTTGTGCAGCCAACTGCTCCTCGCTGGGGCGGCTCAGGTAGCTGAATCCTACCAGTAATATTCCTATTAAAACGAGACCTGTGATGGTATTTTTATCCATTCCTAATTCAATTACAAATTACTAATTACTTTTCGTTTTCGATAGCCGCTTTCACAAACGCTAAGAACAACGGGTGCGGATTCAGTACCGTACTGCTGTATTCCGGATGGAACTGCGTACCGATGAACCATTTCAACGTAGGTATCTCAACGATTTCCACCAAGTCCGATTCCGGGTTGATGCCCACACACTTCATGCCGGCAGCCTCGTATTCCTCCTTGTAGTCGTTGTTGAACTCATAGCGGTGGCGGTGACGTTCC
>CAKUYM010000158.1 GCA_934716785.1 uncultured Bacteroides sp.
ATTCACCAATGACAAATCAGCCAATTTCCTATTCACTTGATTAGAACTATATGTAGTATATCCCGTAAACAGTATGATAACTACAACCAACAACATTCCAAAACTTTTATTTTTCATTTTTCTTTATAGTATTTTATTCATTACTTCATTTTATCTCCACCTTTTCTGCACTACAGGGAAAGGCAATCATTTGCCTCTTTCATTATCTATTCTTATGTTTGCATAGAATACCTCCTTTCTTTTTTAAGACTGTATTCAGAATGAACGATGCACCTTGCCTAAGAATAGCAATCGTCCATCCCTCCTTTCCAGCCAGTTTATCAACTATACAAGTTTGTCAAAACAGCAGATTCCAATAACCCTCTGTAAAGATTTGCTTATTATCATAATAAGTGAAAACCTGTTCTTCGCTTCCTCTGGTCAAATCTCGAAGCCAATACAATGCATGGCTTGGAACATTATCATAAATCAGCTTTGACTCTTCTGCAACCTTAATGCCCAACGATTTCCAACCATCTGCTGAGAAATAAAACAGCTCATACTTATCTCCTACCCGGATAAAATTGTCATCATTCCGAGGGGTATATCTAACGCTTCCTATCTGCCGGGGAGTATTCAAATCCAATCCGACCCAGCCTGGCTTTTCCGAACTCGTAAAGAAAGTCAAAGGAGCATCATCCATAGCTTTTTTCCCTGATGTCCGGTCTCCTCCATATGGTAAAGTAGACATTAATTCACCTTGCAGTCTCACTTGTCCCAAAGTATCAGCATACCAGGATACTTCTGCAATATCACCGGTATGCCAGTCTGCCGATATATAACGGACATAGCGATATTGCGAAGTATCTCTAATCTTGACGTCATTGAACATCCTTCTTGGGTAGTCTCTCAACTGCAACAAGACCTTTGCATCACTGAAATCTTTTCGGTTAGCACCCTCAAAACGGCCATACGCCATACGCTGGATATATGACAATATACCTCCTTGCAACGGTCATTTACGTGTAACATTCATCCGGCAACTCTCTGCACTCGGACGATAATATACCAAACAGCCACTCGCCTTATCTATTTTAAAAGGAAAACCGGCCTCCTTCAACTTTCCATCTTGCTCGTACAAAGTCATATAGATCAACCCTTCTTCAATATCACGAAAGGTGGCTTTTCCTTCTTTATAGCTCCCCTCGCCAATCGGGAACCAGCCGCGCCTATTGAAAGTAGCCATCCACACGGAATGTCCCTTTTTCCTATCCGCAATCAACTCACAATCAACAATGATTTCGTTGGAAGGGAAATAAGAAGATGAAACATCTTTCAGACAGGCATTCGCTAATGCCATCCCAAACTTCTTATTTTGCAGAACAGCCTCAAAGCGGTCTTTCTGTAGCGCATAGGTATGCCTATACACTTTTCCATACCTATAGCCAAACCGTTCACCCCTTTTCAATTTTCTCACCTCAAAGTTAAATGGAATCGTATGTCCGGTTGTGTCAAGCACAACATTCCAAACATGAGAAACGTGACTGACCGGTGACCATAAATAAGTATCGATCCCAACGGGAATGCCCAATGAACGTAGCATATAACATCCGAAATCTGCAATATTCGTACAGTCTCCGATTTGTCGTTCCAATAAAAACTGAGCCGACAGATGAGGACCCGTCAGTTCATTCTGATATTTCCAATGCAAATTTGCGGCATAATTACTGAGACAGGAGGTTGCCTCCACCACATCCGTTCCTTGATATAAGGAATCCAACGCTGGCTTGAAGCGGTGGTAAAAGTCCTTTTTCCAATGAGTCAAAGGCTCGTCTTTGATTCTATATGGAAGAATGAACTCACAGAAATTATCAAAGGAGAGATACTTTCCCCATGGAGTTTCATCCCACACTTTAAAGGAATACTCTATATTTTCTATCAGATAGTCAGAAGTTATCACTTTTGCATCATATTCCTTGAATAAGTTTCGGTAAGGGAATTGTTTCAGATATTCTAAATGCTTATCATAAATGCCGGAGTCGGCATATTGTCCAAGTGCTATATATAGCGAGTCCAAATCGCTTCCTTTATAAGTATAATACAAAGGCATATTTTCTATCAGGTAGATAGCCGCCTGCAATTTAAGAGGAGCATCCTTATAATGCTCAAAGACTTTTTCAAGTTCCGCCCGATTGCTACCGGCAAAGACCAAGGCGGTCTCCAACTGTTCTCGTTCCGGAGAGGAACAAGAAAGCAAACCAAACAATGCACTTACCCATATCAGCAGTCGTATTTTCATGCTTTTCAAATAATTTGCTGTAAAGGTAAGCAAATAGGATACCGCACGCAAAAGAAACGCCTTACATCTTCTTACATCTCTAATAAAAGTTGAAGTAAGAGATTGTAAGATTTATACTTCACTGATTTTCAGCATATAGACTCCTACTGATATTCTATCAATAGAAAGAGAAGGAAATTGCTTCAAAGAAATCCGCAACCGATTTACAGCCTGATATACCCGATTCTCACAATTGCCATCAGCGTCCCATAAGGACTCTCCTATCGCATTGACAGACAAGACATGGTTATCTTCCTGCAAAAAGAGTTCCAATAACTCTGCTGACTGATTCATTAAAGGAAACTCCTCCCCACCTTCTTGTATTCTCCTTTTCTCTGCATCAAAATATATGTTGCCGCCTAAGTGGTAGTGCCTGACTGCTGCAAATGCCACACTTTTTAGTGATGCTTCTTTTTCAGATATCATTTTTTTAGAGGTATTCGCCTTTTTGAAGATAATTACATATATAACCATAATCAAGAAAAGACAAAGCAAGATACAACCTATTTCCGCCAATCCCAACACTTGCCATATAGAGTACTGAAGATAGAGCAAACATTCCACTTCACAACGGTAGCCAATCGTACAAGCCCAAAAGGGTTGCAGGTTCCGCCACCATCTATCTGATGTTAATAAGGAAATAATTTCCTCATCTTCATTTGTAGAAAACATACATATTCCAGTACGGCATTCTATTTTTTTCTTTTTTAGACAGCTCTGCCAACTGCTATTTAAGGAGTCGGGGTCGAGTGCTTCACCGTCAAAAGTATGTGAATGTACTCTCCGAATGTTCTGATCCATTGTCACATTCCTCCAATGTTTCTCAGAATGAATCTCACATTTTCCATTACCAGACTCATCATGACAATAAACAGGTCCGGTAGTTTCATTCCTTTTCAATAATTGTCCGCCATCAATGCTTATAATCAATTTCATATCAGATGTCCGCTTATATGCTTCATCATTTACGGCTTCCATAAAAGCTTCTTTAGCCGCTTGTTCAATGACTGTTTGCCTATATTTATAATAGCTGTAACAACCCAACAAGAGCAAACTACAAGCCACACCCATGGTGAATATCCCCGGGCCAATCATTGCAGATTTACTTTTTCTCATAATACTAAAATTTAATAGTCTACACCAATGGCGTACATTAGTAAATACACTTCAAATGGCTCTAACCCTACATCAAGCCATCCATATTTAATTTTCATTAGTATTAATGCGTTTTCTTTCAGTAACAGCAGTTCGTTACACATCTGTGGAACTAAACAACAACAGTTGTAGAACTAAAGGGAAACAGATGTGGAACTGAAAGTAAACAGATGTGGAACGAATTGGTAATAACCATTAAACCACTAAACATTAGCATATGAGAGCAATAGTTGAGCTGGATACTGTAGGATGTACAAGTAAAAGTAGGCTCCATAGCCTTCACCGGTTTCACCTCATGGCGAAAACGTTGTAAATAAGAATATTATAGGTGAAGGCTGAGCTTGAAATAAGGTGAAACCTTCCATTATCGCTTTCACCTATGAAATTTGTCCATATCGACAGGGCGGGGATATAGCTCCATTGTGTCAAACATATAGATTCAATATGATGAGGATATAGTTTCAATATACTGAATATATAGACACAAGGACTCAAGTATTAATAGATGAGGTTCAAAGTATTAACACTTGAGCTGTCAGGTATTAATAGCTGACAGTTCATCTATTAATACCTGACAACGGATTTGCTATAATCATATTCCCATTAGCTATAATGATATCCGGATATGCTATAATGATATTTGTTTTAGCTCAAGGGATATAAGGGATATTTTGAAAAGACAAGGTGAAACCGGTAGTACCCGAATTCACCCCTCCCCTTCACCCGCTATTGCCTTATCCATCGGCATTTCGAGAGTAGGTGAAACCGGTGAAGGGCAATTATCTTATAATGTTCTATATAGATACTTTTTCATTCATATGATATATTAATTGGCTTTTGTCCAAAGTAAACATATGATTCTATCTGCTCTCTGTTATTTCAAAATTCACTATTTTATACGATGTTATCCTATTACTTTAAAACGGGCAAAACGCAATAGCAGTTGTTTGTCACCCGCATTTTTAAAATGAATCGTGGCTTTCGCGTTATCTCCCGTTCCTTCCACTTTTATCACTTCTCCCTGCCCGAAACGTTCGTGCTCTATCATCTGCCCGGCCTGTACTCCTGCCATCGATGACGAGCCGGAAGATGCCGCCCGTGCTCCTCCATTGCTGTCTATCGTGCTTACCTTCTTCAAATTTCTCGGCACACTGGGCGCTATTATCTGCGCCTTCGGCCGTTCGCGCTGTCCGGAGGAAGAAGAAGTATTTCCGAAAGGTGCACGTGACGAAGAAGCAGAACGAGCAAATCCGCCTTCTATCTCCCTGCGGAAACGCCCCGCACCTTCATCCACCGATCGTCCGATTCCCGAATCATGCGGCATCTGCAAGTAATGAATATCAATATCCCTCAAGAAACGGCTGGGACTACCAAACTCCATCTTTCCGTAGCGAAAACGGGTTTTGGCAAAAGACAGATAGCAATGCTCTTCGGCACGGGTTATAGCCACATAGAACAAGCGGCGCTCTTCTTCCAATGCCCGTGGAGAATCGCCTACCATACCACTTGGAAACAGGTTCTCTTCCAATCCGACTACAAATACGTTTTTAAATTCCAATCCCTTGGCAGAATGAACCGTCATCAGAGTTATTTTCTCTCCGTCATCTTCCTTATCGGAATCTTGGTCGGTAAGCAGAGCTATCTCCGAAAGGAAATCGGTAAGAGATATGTTCGGGTTACCTTCCTCCTGCCGCAAAGCACAGAAGTCGTTCATTCCATTTACCAGCTCTTCGATGTTTTCCTTGCGGCTCAAGTTCTCCGGTGAAGTATCCTGACAAACATCATTGATGATGCCGGACTGACGGATTATATCCGTTCCTATTTCATAAGCGTTCTTATCAGCCTGTTCGGAAATGAAACCCTCTATCAGTTCACGGAAACCTTGGAGTTTCGTATGTGTACCCTTGTTGATCGTCAGTCCGTAAGTCAGCGGCTCACAAAGTGCCGCCCACAAGCTGACCCCGTTATCGGTGGCTGCCGCTATTATCTTGCCGACAGTAGTATCTCCGATGCCACGAGCGGGATAATTGATGATACGCTTGAATGCCTCCTCATCATTCGGATTCACCACCAGCCGGAAATAAGCGATGACATCTTTTATCTCTTTCCGCTGATAAAAGGAAAGTCCGCCGTAAATCTTATAAGGCATCATCCGTTTCCGGAGAGCTTCCTCAAAAATACGGCTCTGCGCATTCGTACGATACAGGATGGCAAAGTCAGCGTAACCGTAAGAATGCTCGCGACGCAGCTCGGCTATCTTGTTTGCCACAATATCACCCTCTTCCACATCGCTGTATGCCTGAAATACACCGATAGCTTCTCCTTTTTCCTTTTCGGAGAATACGGCTTTCCGTATCTGGTGCTCATTTTTCTCGATCAGGCTGTTGGCCGCACAGACAATGGTCTGCGTGGAACGGTAGTTTCGCTCCAGCTTGAAGACTTTCGTATTGGGATAGATTTTCGTAAAGTAGAGTATATTGTCAATATCCGCTCCGCGAAACGAATAGATACTTTGCGCATCATCCCCCACAACGCAGACACGTTGGCTCTCTTTAGTGAGTTGCAGGACAATGCTATGCTGGGCGTAGTTGGTATCTTGATACTCATCTACGAGCACATAGCGAAACTGCTCCCGATAACGTGCGAGCACATCCGGAAAATCACAGAAAAGAATGTAGGTGTACACCAACAGGTCATCAAAATCCATGGCTCCCGCCTGTCGGCATCTCTCCCAGTAACGGGTATATATATCGCGGATAGCAGGCATCTTGGCCGCTGCATCACTCTCGTATGCTTCTTTGTTGGCGGCATATCCCGTAGGAGTGACCAGATGATTCTTGGCATTGGAGATGCGCGCCTGTACCACTCCCGGCTTATAAGTCTTCTCGTCCAGTCCCATTTCTTTGATGATGGAACGGAGCAGGCTTTTACTGTCGGCCGTATCGTAAATAGTGAACTGGGAAGTAAATCCGATATGTTGCGCCTCGGCACGAAGTATGCGGGAGAAAATGGAATGGAATGTCCCCATCCACAGATATCGCGCCCGTTCCATACCTACCTGACGGGCAATGCGCTCTTTCATCTCACGTGCCGCCTTATTGGTAAAAGTCAGCGCGAGGATATTCCACGGATTGTATCCATTTTCCAACAAATAGGCTATTTTATAAGTCAATACGCGCGTCTTTCCTGAACCCGCTCCTGCTATCACCAATGAAGGGCCGTCCATATAAGTTACAGCTTCATATTGACTCTCATTCAGTTCATCTTTATATTTGGTATTCATAAACAGCATTATAAAAACTATGAGGTTTTTTAACAAACCCTCAGCGCTCAATTTTGTTCTCAATACAAAAGTATAACATTCATTCGAGAATGAAGGTATTTTTACGATTTTTCATCACTAACTATTTTAACCTAACTCCCAAAAGCAATGAAAAGAAGTATATTTTTATCGATTATCTTAAGTTTATGCCTGTTCGCATACATTCCGCAGGCAATGGCACAGAAGCAGGGCCGACTGGAAAAGCTGCTCAGATATCTGAACGACAATGATGCCGACAAATGGCAAAAGACCCGTGAAAAGGTAGATGACGAAACGCAGGCATATTATGCCGACGAACTGGCTTTATTGGATGTCCTCAACGGGCTATGGAACAAGCAGAGCGAACAGGCTGCCACCGATTATTTCGGATGTTACGAGAGGGCTGCCAATTCTTATTTTCCCCACATCTGCGAAGTGGAACGGATGCAGCTTTCTGATGTGCAGAACAAGGCGGAACGGTCTGTAATCTACATCTTGGAGGCATCGAAAGACCGGATTCCATTCAGTTTGTCACTGATGGACAGTATCCGTTCGAGCGGTTATCCGGCAGATTCCGTACTGATGCAAAGAATACGGGATATTCGTGAAACGGCATTGCTGGAGGGTATGCTGAAAGCACCTGCATCCGGCATCTATCAGACGTACATGACCGAATATCCGAACGGCAAATTCGTCTTTCAAGTCAATGCCGCCGAAAACAAACGACTTTATCAAATTGTGAAAAGTAATCCGACAGCAGAGAATTTCAAAGCGTTCTTTGACAATCCCGCCATGCAGAGGTTTTTCACGGACAAAAGCACACGCCCGTTCTTGAGCGAGGTGCAAGCGCTGTATGACAGTTACCTGTTCCAAAGCATTGACAGCTTGCGCGAAGGGGGCAATGCTGCAGCCATTCGCCAAATCATCGATGAATACAAGCATACTCCTTATCTGAATGCCACAGCACGCACCCATTTGGACGATCTTGAATATCTTAGCGAAAAAGCGGACTTTGAGCTTTTAAAGCCGTCCATCACCAATTCCGAATCTTTGAGTCTGTTGCAGAAATTTCTCAGTACCCACAGATACAAGGAGTTTCGTAACCGGGCAAATGCATTGCGAGCTCCGTTTATACTGCAAACAATTATCTCTACTCCCACTTCCGTAAAATATTACAATGCCGGACGACTAATCAAATCTGCCGAAAACGACAGTACGGGAAGTATCTCCACCACTTATACGTACAATGATAAGGGACAGCTCATCTCCACATTGTCACTGACCGCGAAAAACGGACAAGCAAGCGATGAGATACAGACAAACAGGCTGTACGACCCGCAAGGTCACTGCATCTTTGAAGTGCAAACGAATCCCAAGACTCAAACGGATGTTTACCGCCGAACACGCCATATCGGCACCGATGGAAGCATCGAAAGCGATTCTCTGAAATATACGGATGGAAAACTTATCGTGAGCACCTACAACAAGCAGGGGTTATTGACCGAAGCCAAAGAATATAATAAAAACGGAGAGCTCCAAGCTTGCACTTCCAATAAATATGACAGTAAAGGCAGGCTGATTGCCTCCCGCCATCAGAATCTGCTCTTTGACAATTCGCCTGAACAGGTTATTTCACAGACAGATACCTACGAATATGACAAATACGGGTATCTGACGCAGATTACATATCAACGGATATTGGGAAACAACCAGAAAACATCCGGCTACCTGACATGCTTGTATGATAAGTACGGCAACAGGATCGATGGAGATTCTTATTATGAGTATGACAATACGGGACAATGGATTTGCCGCACCAACCGAGACAACCCGAAAAAGACGGAGCGGATACAGTATATTTATAAATGACCTACAATTTTATAAATAGAAGATGATGCCGCGAACATTTCACAGGCAGTTTCTGTTGTTTATAGTAGGACAAGCCAACCAAAACTTGTGAATTTATGAATACAGTATTAATGTCTTTAATTATAATGACCATGAATTACGAAATGCCCAAACTTCCTTACGTAAATAATGCGTTGGAACCTGTAATCAGTCAGCAAACGATAGATCTCCATTACGGAAAACATCTGCAAACATATGTGAACAATCTAAACAATCTCGTGCCGGGAACTGAATATGAAGGTAAAACGGTGAAAGAAATCGTTGCCACCGCACCGGATGGAGCCATATTCAATAACGCCGGACAAGTATTGAACCACACTCTGTATTTCCTGCAATTTGCCCCGAGACCCATGAAAAAGGAACCGGAAGGCAAATTAGGAGAAGCTATCAAGCGCGACTTCGGCAGCTTTGAAAACTTCAAGAAAGAGTTTACTGCCGCAGCAATAGGATTGTTCGGTTCGGGATGGGCATGGCTGTCCGTAGACAAAGAGGGCAAGCTGCACATCACCAAAGAAGGGAACGGCAGCAACCCCGTACGTGCCGGCCTGAAACCGCTTTTAGGATTCGATGTGTGGGAACATGCCTATTATCTGGATTACCAAAACCGTCGTGCCGACCATATAAATGTCTTGTGGCATATTATCGATTGGGATACGGTTGAAAGAAGAATGTAGCGGAAGCTTACTTGACAGACTATGCTAATGATAAGGTCGTTGTGATTTTCGCAACGGCCTTTTTTAGGTTAAATATGAAAAAAAATCTGCCAGTTTTGTGCTTTTCTGTTTCTTTTTTACTTATTTTGTCACCGTAAAGACAAAGGGGTGCCCCATGAGGGCTGAGATTATACCCTAAGAACCTGATACAGTTAGCACTGACGTAGGGATTGTGTTTATTATTATCGCCTTTCCATAAAGCACACTCTTTGTA
>CAKUYM010000159.1 GCA_934716785.1 uncultured Bacteroides sp.
CGTGTACAGTCTATTACTATACTTCTCTTTACGATGGTCTTAGAACCGTCTTTAGATGGTATCTGCTGCGAGGGATAGATATAAAGAATCTTTCCTGTAAGTTGATTTGCCATATCAATTTATTTTTAATGTTACATTTCCAACAACTGGGGATTCCTTTAGATATTTGTCGTAAACCCCCGGATAATCTTTTTCAAACGCTTCTTTATTAAAAAACTTACGAATGCTATCTTTCTTTCTGATAAACTGTAAGGATTCTCCTTGCCAGTTATACACTCCCGCTTTCACCATTTCCTTCATTACACCTTCCATGAGCTCTTTCTTTTTGTTAGCCCAATACTTTGCCTGTTCATCGATCTCGATAATAGACTCCTCTATTGCCTTGTATGTATCCGGCATATTCAAATCTTTGGGTTTGATGTACGGAGTAATGAATTGTTCGCCATTTATTTCGCATTCCAGCAACCGGATAATTGTTTCGTCCGGTATTCGTTCAACCTCTACCAATTCCGCAATGTGCCCTCTAAGCCATATACCCAATAATCCTTTTACTTTCAGTCCAGGATTGTTCAACTCAAAGAAATAAGCGTAAATGGATAGTTGCCATTTAAGATATTCTTTATCCATTTTATAAGTGGTTTTAATGTCGCCTAAAAGGTAATCCTCTCCGTCCTTATAAACTTTGTCTATACAAGATGCAAAGTGCTTGTTGTCGCTCACTAAATATTCTGAACACACATACGATAATCCGTGTATAAGTTTTAGCTCCAGATAGTTTTGAGCTTCCTCTACCCCCATGTCACACCCTATGTCATCCAATGTTTGGCACACCTCATGAATGAAACGCCCTTTTTCTGCGGCCTTTTCGAGAACCTCCTTGGGAATATTGTTGTATTTATCCGGAAATAATTGTCTGTTAATCATTCCTGTGATACCCGATAGGCTCACACCGTTCAGCGAATAGGTGTGAGCTTCGGAGTCAAATATAACATCAGATTTATCCAGCATCTTTAATTATATTTACTTTGTTATTAACCGCTTTGATAAAAATCTCATTCTTACCTAATACCGCCCTGTAGTTATCGCAAATCTGCTTTATTGTCTCAATGGATTGCGCTGCGTTCACCTCTTGGAGAGCCATCGCCAACGTGTCCGTTTGCTCGGATTTTTGCGATTCGGTTTTCGGCTTTATCACCTTACCCATCTCATATCGTTTGTTACCTTTGTTGTCAACAATAACAAGCGATGTTATCTCACGCTTATCATTATATCCGATAGACTGTACCTTGAATGTGGTTTTTATTTTACCATTTGCATTCAAGTCGTCTTTTGTTATATTTACCCAAATGAAAGGTGCGGTATACAGTTCCCTTCCTATGCCGAAATTGAAACAAGCTCTTTTAAACGAATCGGATGCTTGTCCTTTTTCCTTTTCGGTATAGCTTTCCGTGCCGACATCCTGCTTCGTTATCCACATTTTCTTTTCATTGTCCCAAACAGACACATTGCAATATAGGTTTCCATCTATCACCTCGTGGCTTCTCGTCCAGTTCATTGAACCGAATGTTTCATCAAGAAGTCTCATGTCACATCTTGCGTCCTTATACAGTAATAAGGAGCATCCTGATTGCGTGACAGTCGCTATGCGGGCGTCTATTTCGTCAGCGTTTAATAACCTTATTTCTTTCATGATCGTAAATTTTAAAGGGTTAATCTAATTGTTTCTTTTGCCATTATTCCGCTGATATTCGCCAGTGATAAGGCTTGTTTGATTTCTGTTTTCGAGTAATAAAGAGGTGAATTTCGTCCTTCTCCTTTTCGAATTGGCTTGATTATTTCCTTATGTACGAGAACATTAAACCGTTTAAGGTCAATTTTCATCATCTTTAGCCATTTTTTCACCTCACTCAACCGGATAAAATCTTGCGATGGCTCATAAGCCTTGATAACTGTCTATCATAATGGATTGAATCTCTTCTATATTCATTCTATCCTCCTTACTCTAACTCTGTCAATAGTTTCTATTTTCGTTTTTCTTGTCCTTTTCATATCGCTCTGTTCGTGATAGAGGGATAGTCCAAAGACACACAGTAGGAGACAGGCAAAAGCAGAACGCATAGCCGGTGAAAAATCAAATGTATATTCAATGCCGGATAAACGCTCATAGAACTTTTTGCATAACTGCCTGCCGTTTTTCACATCAAGGATTTGGAAAGCCTTCTGTAACTGGTTGTTTATTGTACTGAACGCCCTGCATTTGGCTTCTGCTATTTCTTCCTTTTCCATTCCTGATATAAACATCTGTGCGGTTATCTCGCACTCAGGTGTCAGTTCGGTTAGTACTCTTTTCATAATCGTGTAAGAAAAATACTACCCTTGCATATTATTGATAATATACATTGAGCCAGTGTACTTGTTTTTGGAGATAGTATAAGCCGGTTTACCACCTGGAACCACGATGCCTTTATTTTTCAATTCCTTATTTATATCATGGGCTTCTTGCCTGTAACCCGTAACATCAACTTCTGACAATGGGATAATCTTTTGTTTACCCGGTTTTACTTTTAAGATTGTTTCTCTGATTGTTGCCATAAGATTAAAATTTAAATTAATGAACAGTGGAAGTTGGCGGATTCGAACCGGCAGTCTCCTCGAATGAGTTGTGTTACCATTACACCGAACTTCCTTAATAAAATAAGAAGGTGCACTATCTTCACAGACGGTACACCCAGTACAAACACAAAATAAAACACGACAAAACTACTATGTTCCTGAATCCGCCCGGTTGGTTTCCCTTACTCACAGTACTGATTTATCGCAGGAGCCTTACACCGGATTATAGGTCTACCTTTTTGCGGATACAGAATTTTACTTGCCAAATATTTCATCTATTTCTATCTCAAGTTTTTTGTGATTTTTGCTCATGTAAACACTATCAAGTGCAAATACCGCAAATGCGATCCAAAAGACAGGGTTAAGATTCAAACAGGTGATAGCCATCGTTACAAACGATATGCACCATACAAATGCTAAAAGTAATACTTTCATGATAATTATATATTAGTTAGTGCCCCCGATACCTTTTACGGATTCTACCACGTATCGAGACGTGAAGGGCTTATTTAGACCTGTTAGCGTAGCAGTCGCCTTGATTCTGCTATGCTTACTGATAAAGACATTTTCAGACTAACAGTAAATTTCGTTTCAAGTAATATAGCCTACCACCGTTCACCGCATTTCTGCTATGATGGCTTCTATATCTCATTATCTTTAGTTGTCCTTAACGGCTTATGAATTACACCGTAAAGGCTTTTACAATATGTCAAAGAGCTTAATCAATAGTGCCCGTGTAGAATATTCTCTACGTCTGCACGGGCTGTCGTGCTCGGTATAATCATGTAAGATTCTACGCGTATCTGCTTAAACCTTGAATCAAACAAAGTGTGTCATAATCCATGTCGTTATCTTCACCTGTATCTGGCTTTAAAATTGCTTCATAGGTATCAATCTCTTCTTTGATAACTTCTATAATGTCAGCCTTGCAATCTACGTTGTAAACCCTACAGGCTGTTTCTTCATCCATGTTCTGAACATTATCCAGATCTCTGTATAAGGCATCCAAGCCTTGTTCAATCTCGTAACGTGTCATAATCATGCAATTCTTAAAAGGTTAGCTTTTTTGAAACATCTGAACTCTTGGCGTTCTGTATCAAAGTAGGTTTGAACAGTGTCATTCTTAGCTCTTTTATCAGTGCCAGTAATGGCAGGCATCAACTTCTCATTTAAAGTGCCGTAGGCTTCTCTTACAGAACCGTCTACTTTTTGAAAGTAGAACTTCACAATCTTGCTTTTCATTTGAGCTTTGAGTTTCATATTTGCCCATGCGCATTTTAATGCTGCGCTCATTGAAAAACCGTTTCTTTTCACAAAAGACCATGCCATTTGCATAACCTCTTTCATCTGATTTTTAAAATTCGTGCTCATAATCGTGTATTTTAATATGTTTATACTATTGTTTTAGACCTTAAAAATGCCTTTCTTTGCAAAAGTGATTAGGTTATCACTGTTTGATGATGCAAAGATATTATGTTATCGCAATATATCGCTATTTTATCGCAATAAATATCGCTATATTAACAATGTTTAACAATATATGAATAGACTAAATATTGCAAAACTGCGTAAGTCTCTGAAAATGAATCAAGAGGCATTTAGAAAAGAAGTAGGTATTTCTCAGTCATATCTATCTGAACTTGAAACTGGAAAGAAGAATCTTACAGAAGATCTATATAATAGCATTGTTGAGAGATTTGGACGAAATATCATTATACCTTTCTTAGAATTTGATTGCGATAATATCGCTTCTGATATACCACATTTAGACTGTGACAATAAAAATGCCATACCATTATTTGAATTAGAAGCAGCTTCTTGTGGAATGCCTTCAGGGTTTGAAATAGCGATAGAAGCCAATAAATGCGATAGATATATTATCCCAGATTTAGCTGGATGTGATTTTACGATAAGAACACGTGGGCGAAGTATGATAAATAGGAAACATCCTGAAAGAAGTATTCCTGAACGTTCTATCGTTGGATGTAGGATTTGGAAAAGTAGATCTCATGTGAGATGGGGAGAAGTATATGCCTTGGCAACTCCTGATGGTGTGATTATAAAGAAAGTAATGCCTTCGGAGAAAGAAGGGTATATAAAATGTGTTTCTTTCAATGAAGAAGAAGGATTTATACCGTATGAACTTCCCGCTAATGAGATTCAGGATTGGGCTATAGTAGTAGGAGTGGTCAATGTAACGAATTGGGTATAAGATGGAATTCAACCAATATACATGGAATCTATAGTTTTTAATAGTATTTTAGGAAATCATTTCCGCTGAAAATCCTTCGAGCGGACAGAATAATAAAGCGGAAGCAATAAGTTTATCATTAAATTATAATATTATGGAATACCAAAGTGAAATTAGAGATAGTGTAATAAATGAATTATTTGAGAAAGTATCAAATAAAAACTATCGGAAATATTTAGTTAAGCTAACTCTTAATCCAATTCGAGGATTTCAAAACGAAACTATTAAATTTGATTTTCCTGTAACAGCGCTAATTGGTCCTAATGGAGGAGGAAAAACAACTGTACTTGGAGCTGCCGCATGTGCATATATATCGGAAAAACCCGGACGTTTTTTCACAAAAAGCGGTTCTTTAGATAATAGCATGCAAAATTGGAAAATATTATATGAATTAATTGATAGAGATATAAGTAAAAAAGATTCCGTAAATAAATCCTGTAGATTCAAAAGTCTAAAATGGTATAGAGATAACATGAGCAGAGATGTATCGGTTTTTGGTGTATCAAGAACAGTGCCAGCTACAGAACGAGCAGAATTAAGGAAATGCGCTTCTACGGTATTTAAATTTAGGGCTTCACAAGAAGAATCTTTTGATGAAATGGTAATATCATCAGCGTCAAAGGTCCTTGGAAAAGAAATCAGGGAGTATTCTCAAATAAAAGTAGGAACAGATGGAAAAGTTACTCTACTAAAAGGCTGTACAGATAGCGGAATCTCATATTCTGAGTTTCATTTTGGAGCTGGTGAATCTAGCATCATTAGAATAATAATGAAAATGGAGTCTTTAGAAGAAAATTCTCTCATTCTAATAGAAGAAATAGAAAATGGATTACACCCTATTGCAACCCAAAGAATGGTAGAGTATTTAATAGAATTCTCTAAAAGAAAAAAATCACAAGTAATCTTCACTACACATAGCAATGACGCCCTTTTACCACTTCCACCCAAAGCAATATGGGCAGCAATAAATAATACATTGTTTCAAGGAAAATTAAACGTAAAATCACTTAGGACTATAACAGGGCAAGTTGAAGCTTCACTGGCCATTTTTGTTGAAGACGAATTTGCAAGAATGTGGATTGAAACAATACTCTCAGATGATATAAATATAATAGAAAATTCTATAGAAATTCATGCTATGGCAGGAGATGGAACAGCAGTTGCGATTAACAAATACCATAACAATGATCCTTCTATTAGATTCAAATCAATATGTATTATTGATGGAGATTCAAGACAAGAAGAATCTTCCGAAAATAAAGTGTATCGATTGCCAGGACAATGTCCTGAAAAATACATATATGATAAGGTATTAGAACTTATTAGCAGCTCCAACGACACAAAAATAGGTGAGCTAAGTTTATTATTACAAAAAAAATTTGAAGACAGTTCTTTTGTCGAGCAAAAGATTAAACAAATTGGACTAACCTGTCGCGATCACCATCTGCTGTTCTCACAGATAGGAAAAAGTATTGGTTTCATATCTGAAACAGTAGTAAAAGGCGCCTTTCTCCATTTATGGTCTAGGTATTGTACGGAAGAATCAGGAAATATTTTATCTATTATTAAAGAAAATATTCCCAATAATTAGACACAATGAAGAAAATTTTATTTTTAATGGCAATACTGCCTATGATGCTGTTTGTAGCCTGCTCTTCGGATGAGGATTCCGTAACAAATACAGAAGTTTGGTATATAGCCAAAAATACCAATAGTGGAAGTAGTACCATAACGGGAACGTTTTGTTTTTTTAAGGACGGAGATTATGATCCACTTACATTCGAATATAAATATTACTCATCACCATCTAACATATGGGAAGATGCATCCATAAAAAAACGAAATGGCGAAGTAGTAAGGTCTTTTTTTACTGATACTGTTTTGAAAGACGGGAAAGGCTATGGAATTTACAAATGTGATCCAGGGGTGTACTATGTGGTGGCAGTTGTACGTAGTAACAAATCAAATGGAACTATTTGGAAAGCAAAAAGAATAGTCGTTGAAAAAAACAAGACTCAAGTTATTGATGCAATATTTAAAGATATGTATGTAGATGGATATACGGAATGGGATGATTAATAGTGTATAAAATCTCAATTTGTTTTAGCAATGTTTTAGCATAAAGCAGACATCTGTATCATAACTATATTATAATAAAAGTATTAACTCATATCCTCTTATAGATTCCGGTTCTGAAGGTCGTGCGTTTGAATCGCACCGGGGTCACAATGAAAAACCGTAAATGATTAATTATTAATTATTTACGGTTTTGTTGTTATCTCTGTTGCACAACGTTTGCACAACTCGTTCTCGTTATCAATAGTACATTTATACTATCCGGTTGCTGTTGGAAGGAACTCCAGCAGGCGAAAGCGATATTTCAATTGTGCTTGTTTTTCACGTCTTCATGCGCACGCACTTTTTTAATTGTTCAGCTTCTTTTGTTCTCTTTGCGTATATGCGTGTACATACGCACGTGAACACATTAGATAATTCACTTAATTGCGCCTATACACATGCACATGTGAACACTTGAGATAACTGATTTAATTACGCTTTAGCACAGAAGAAGCGCAGAGAAATCACTTTCGATGCACCTCTATGACTTCACCCAAATGATATACTATCGTCCAGACCGTATAAAGATTGTAGCGAATCAAGTGGGGTTCAAAGGAGTATCCGGTAACTTCAACTATCGCAGTATCACGTTCTTTAGCGTAGCCGACCGCCAATGCCAGGTACTTATATTGTTTTGGCATGAACTGAAACTTGCCGTTGTTATAATCATCAATGAAATATTCTTTGCCCGATCCCGTAACTTCGGGATTGAGTACATATCTGCCGTTTTCATCCTTCAGCAAATACCGGTTGGCGGTGATGCCTTCCTTGACTTCTCGATACTCGGCTTTCTTCGTGCCGGCAATAATCTCATCAAAATAAACCTGTTTGATAGGCAGGTAAAGAGTTTCTTTTTTCTTTTGATAATGCAGTTATCAACTCGTTATAGTTTGCCAATGTATCAATGGCATCAAGTAATAACTTTTTCTCTTTCTCTGAGGCGTGTATTTGGTGCATAATCATGATAATAGACATCGCATCACATATCGCAACTTTAAAAGCCATCGTATCGTTATCTTTGCCTCTCAGGGCATTTATCAGAATCTCGGCATCTTTACTCAGAAACATGGTTCTCAGGGTTTAGGCGGTTCTCAATTTCTTTGTTACTTTCTTTTACAGCATCATCAGCCATTACGCAGCCGAATAAACTTGCGATCCGGCATACTACATCGCATAATATTTCATCTAATTCATTGATGGATTCCATACTTACACGCTTTTCGCTTTTAGTCTCTTCCGGTTTTTTGAAAACGCCTATCTCGGTCTTGGCTTCGGCTGCTGCTCTTATGGCACTTCTCTGCACATCTGGTTTAAATCTTCTTTTGTCATAACTGTAATGCTTTATATTTCTTTTCCGAGGTAAATATAATATAAAACGGTACAATAAACCAGATAAAAAGAAATGTTTAATACTACTTTAGCTAATAAATGTACCGTAATAGCATTACGTTTGATAATATTGTTTATATTTGCATCGTAAACTAAAACATTACGATATGGATTTAAGAATTAAAGAAGTTATCAAAGAAAAAGGCAAGACTATAACAGAGCTTGCTGATATTATGGGAATCAATCGGGTGAACTTGTCTAATATGGTTAATGGCAACCCAACTGTTGAAACATTAAACAAGATTGCCGATGCGCTCTGCGTTCCGGTAACTGAACTATTCGAGCGACCAAAGAGCGATACCGTTTCCCTTACCTGCCCTCATTGTGGTAAGTCAATAACATTAAAAGCTGAATGACATGAACGAACTGCAACTTATCCAAAGCAAGATTTATGAGATACGAGGTCAGAAGGTTATGCTTGACTTCGATTTGGCAGAACTCTATCAAGTTGAAACACGTGTCTTAAACCAGTCGGTTAAACGTAATCTAAAGCGATTCCCATCCGATTTTATGTTTCAATTAACTGCCGATGAATGGGAAATCTTGAAATCACAATTTGTGATATCAAGTTGGGGTGGTATCCGTAAACTCCCTTATGCTTTTACAGAACAAGGTTTAGCTATGTTATCCGGTGTATTGAACTCTGACATAGCGATACAGGTAAATATTAATATCATGCGTGCCTTCGTTGCCGTACGCCAGCTAATTGCAAATCCTCCAGTCGATAGAGTGGGACAATTAGAAAATCAGATGAAGGAATTGAAAGAGTATCTTGAGGAAGTATTCGCTGATTACAATGATATCAACGATGACACTCGGATGCAGCTTGAACTTATTAACCAGACGCTTGCCGAGCTTCAAGCACAAAAGGCAATAGCTGACAAACCACGCAATCCAATAGGGTTTATCAAGCCTAAAGAATAAAAGAAATTCCCCTACCTTTCATTCACACGGAATAGCCGAATTTTCATCATCCCGAAGCAAGGCCTTTGGACTTATCATCGGAGATGTTGCGTGCATACCGGTTAGTACTTCCACGAGGAATCATTCTACCTTTTTCCATGCCTTTCAGCATTTGACCGAATGAGTTATTTCTGGCTTGTTCAAAGGTCGGTCTTTTGACCTGTACCCTCTGGGTTGTTTGATTTCTTTTTCTGACCCACCCTTTTTAGGGGTGGGAATATATCAGAATCTCCAATATTTTTTGTAAATTAGCTATCGCCAAACAGTTGATT
>CAKUYM010000160.1 GCA_934716785.1 uncultured Bacteroides sp.
GGTATGTACATTGAATGCGCTTCCCTCCTCTCCGGCAGCCGGCACCTGTTCAAAACTTTCCGTTTTCGGGTCGAAGCGATGCACACGGTTGTCATAGGTCAGCAACCAGAGAAAGCCATATCGGTCTTCGTACATACGGTCTACACGGTTGTTTGTCAGACTGATGTAATTTCCCTGACGCGCCTTATAGGTTTTGAATGTGTAGCCGTTGAAACGGTTTATCCCGTCCCAAGTAGCAAACCACAGGTTGTCCTTATGATCCTGCAAGATGTTCATCACCGTATTTTGCGACAATCCATCTTCAGTAGAATAATGTGTAAAGAAACAATGCTGCTGCGCATGTGTCGTGAGCACGATGGCCAGCAATGAAATCACTAAATTTAAGGTTTTCTTCATCATATTACGCTGTTCTGTGGCGTAAAGATAAAAAATCAAATTGAATCTTCCATACAAACTCCGTAAAATCCCCACCGAACATACACGGCTCTTCCATTTCACGGCTTTCAACTGAGGTGAAAACATCTCTTATGAAAAATATCAATGAGTATTAAACAGAACATCTTTGTATATATGAAATGGAGATTTTCAAGTTTTTTGTTTATCTTTGTCGCAAACTAATAAAAACTCTTATATCAAATAAACGTATGACAAACTTATTATTATTGGGATTCTTGCCCAGTGGTTCCGAATGGATTATTATTGCTTTAGTTATTCTCCTGCTTTTCGGTGGAAAGAAAATTCCCGAACTGATGCGTGGTTTAGGCAAAGGAGTAAAGAGCTTCAAGGATGGAGTGAACGAGGCTAAAGAGGAAATAAATAAGGCTAAAGAAGAACTGGACGAACCGGCAGACTCAAGTAAGTAAAGCAAGTACGGATGGCAGAAATGACCTTTTGGGATCATTTGGATGAACTGCGCAAGGTACTTTTTCGGGTGATCGGAGTTTGGTTCGTGTTGGCCGTAGGCTATTTCATTGCGATGCCCTATCTCTTCGACCATGTGATTTTGGCACCTTGTCACAATGATTTCATATTCTATGATTTATTACGTTATATCGGACAGACTTTCGATCTGACCGATGATTTCTTCACGCAACAATTTCAGGTAAAGCTGGTTAATATAAACTTGGCCGCCCCTTTCTTTATACATATGTCGACAGCCTTTTGGTTGTCGGTGGTCACTGCCATGCCCTATATTTTCTACGAGATATGGCGTTTCATCGACCCCGCCCTTTATCCCAACGAGAAAAAGGGAGTGCGCAAGGCGTTGACCGTGGGGACGGTAATGTTCTTTATCGGTGTCTTGCTGGGTTATTTCATGGTTTATCCGTTGACACTCCGCTTCCTGTCCACCTATCAGCTCAGTTCGGAAGTAGAGAACATACTGTCACTCAATTCTTATATAGACAATTTCATGATGTTGATTCTCTGCATGGGAGTGGCTTTCGAACTGCCATTAGTGACATGGCTGCTTTCATTGTTGGGCATTGTCAACAAGTCCTTCTTGCGGAAGTACCGCCGCCATGCTGTCGTTATCATCGTGATAGCTGCCGCTATTATTACTCCGACGGGCGACCCGTTCACGCTGAGCGTTGTAGCTATTCCGCTTTATCTGCTCTATGAGATGAGTATTCTGATGATAAAGGACAAGAAAAAAACAGAAGAAGAGGTTGAAGATGAAGTTGCCACAGCAGAAGAGTGAAGCGATAGAATCTTATGAGTTACTTTTAGCTGTCTGCCGGGCGGAAGATGCCCGGCTTTCTATAGGATACAAGCAAATGCGCGACTTACTGGAACGCATTTGCCGCTCACAGATGCAGAACGAAAGTCTGCAAATGACCGACCTGTCGGCTCGAATCAGCTTTATCGCCGCTAAGATAAACCTTTCGGCGGGAGAGCAGAACCGCTTGCATACATTCCGCCTCACTTCCAACAAGATACTGAACCGCTGCCTTGAGCCGACACGCGAAAACCTGCTGCGAGACGCCAAAACATTGGCTTTCCTAATCCGCAAACTTTCGGGAGAGGACATTCCGGATGAGCTATACCGCCTGCTTCCCCGTGCGGATGCCACTTACCTCGTCGCCCCTCCGGCGCATGAGCGGGTGCAGCGTATGCGTGTGTGCTTTCAGTATGCCGACGAGCAATATCTATACGTCACTCCATTGGATGAAGTATCGGAACAGCCTTGGCTTGTCCGCTATAATATTCCTCAAATTAACGAAGAATTTGAGGAAACCTGCAAACTGCTCTGGCGTCATTCCCAACTGAATCTACTGGATGTATCCGTTGATGCCGACGGAATACTGACCCCTTCATTCATTGTTCTCGAACCCGACTATCTGATTGATATCAGTTCCCTTGCCGAGTGTTTCCGCGAGTACGGACATCACCCTGCCAACTATTACCTGTCTCGTCTCCAACCGATTGAAAACGCACGTCCTCTTTTGCTGGGTAATATAGCCAATCTCTTTCTGGATGAATGGATTCATGCACAAGATGAAGACATTGACTACCGGACTTGCATGCAAAAGGTTTTCCGGAAATACCCCATCGAATTGGCTGCCTGCCCTGATTTGCGCGACAAAGAGAAAGAGCGCCAATTCTTCGACGACTGCAAGCTGCACTTTGAACATATCCGCGAAACGGTGAACGACACGTTTCATGCCGCCGGATACGAACTCGACAAGACAGATGCCGTGCTCGAGCCCTCATATATATGCGAAGCGCTCGGACTGCAAGGACGTCTCGACTATATGCAGCGTGATATGTCTTCTTTCATTGAGATGAAGTCCGGCAAAGCCGATGAGTACGCCATCCGCGGCAAAGTAGAGCCCAAAGAGAACAACAAAGTGCAGATGCTTCTCTATCAGGCTGTCCTTCAATATTCTATGGGGATGGACCACCGGAAGGTAAAAGCCTATCTGCTCTACACCCGCTATCCGCTTCTCTACCCGGCTCGCCCTTCATGGGCAATGGTGCGCCGGGCTATCGACTTGCGCAACCGGATTGTTGCCAACGAATACGGTATCCAACTGCGGAACAGCATTGAATATACCGAACAAAAACTGGCGGAGATCAATGCAGCCACCTTAAACGAGCGCGGATTGCAAGGACGCTTTTGGGAAACGTGGTTGCGTCCGTCCATCGACCAGCTACAGAAGAAGTTGAAAACTCTTTCGACATTGGAGAAGAAATATTTCTATGCCATATACAATTTCCTGACCAAAGAGCTTTATACTTCCAAATCCGGAGATGTAGAGTATGAAGGACGCACGGGAGCCGCCTCCTTGTGGCTTTCCACATTGGCGGAAAAGTGTGAAGCGGGAGAGATTATCTACGATTTACGCATCAAGGAAAACCATGCCGCCGATGAGTACAAGGCTCATTTGCTATTGGCCCGAATAAAGCAAAATGCACTGCCCAACTTCCGCCAGGGAGATGCCATCATCCTGTATGAGCGCAACAACGATACGGATAATGTAACCAATAAAATGGTATTCAAGGGAAATATCGAGCACCTGACCGATAATGAAATCGGCATCCGCCTACGTTCCACCCAGCAGAATCCTTCCGTCCTGCCTGCCGAAAGTCTCTATGCCATAGAGCATGATACGATGGACACCACATTCCGCTCCATGTATCAGGGCTTGTATGCCTACCTCTCCGCCACGCAAGAGCGTCGCGACTTACTGCTGTCGCAGCGTCCGCCGAGGTTTGACCAATCATTGGATGCCCTTATCGCACAAGCGGAAGATGACTTCGCTCGTGTGGCACTGAAAGCCAAGGCCGCGCAAGACTACTTCCTTCTCATCGGTCCGCCGGGAACGGGAAAGACTTCCTGCGCACTGAAAAAGATGGTGGAGACCTTTCATGCAGATAAAGACATGCAGGTTTTGTTGCTTTCATATACCAACCGCGCTGTCGATGAAATATGCAAGTCGCTGACTTCCATCCGCCCGGAAGTCGACTTTATCCGTGTGGGGAGTGAACTCTCTTGCGATGAGAGCTATCGCAGCCACCTGATAGAGAATGTACTGTCGTCTTGCAACCGTCGTTCGGAAGTCTATGAACGTATCCGCAACTGCCGTATTATTGTGGGGACGGTTGCCGCCATTTCCGGCAAACCGGAGCTTTTCCGCCTGAAGCATTTCAATGTGGCTATCATAGACGAAGCCACACAAATACTTGAGCCGCAATTATTGGGCATTCTTTGCGCCAGAGGTGAGGATGGCAGAAATGCCGTTGACAAATTTATTCTGATAGGCGACCATAAACAGCTTCCTGCCGTTGTGCTTCAAAACGCAGAACAGTCCGCTATCCATGATGAAGCATTGCAATCCGTCGGATTGACGAATCTGAAAGATTCACTGTTCGAACGTCTCTACCGACACTGTTCTTCCGGCAACGGCAGCATGCCGTCTGCACCTGCCGACAGCACACCGTCACCCGCTTCCGCCCGTTCATTCGACATGCTTTGCCGCCAAGGGCGTATGCATCCCGAAGTCGCTTTATTTGCCAACCGTGCCTTTTACGGCGGACGGTTGGTTCCTGTCGGATTGCCACATCAGTTGGAAGGGTCCGAGCACATTTCCCGTCTCGCCTTCTACCCTTCCATGCCCGAACCGGCAGGAACGTCTGTCAAGATAAACTCCTCGGAAGCCCGGATCGTTGCCGGATTGGCAGCCCGAATATACGAAAGTTACCAGAGCAATTTCGACGAGTCCCGCACGTTGGGAGTCATCACCACCTATCGGAGCCAGATAGCTCTTATCAAAAAAGAGATAGAAAAGTTGGGCATTCCGACCCTTAACCGGATATTGGTCGACACAGTCGAGCGTTTTCAAGGTAGCGAACGGGATGTGATTATCTATTCCTGCTGCATCAACAGTTATTATCAATTAAAGTTTGTCTCCAATTTAACCGAAGAGAATGGCATCTTGATAGATCGCAAACTGAACGTAGCCCTTACCAGAGCACGGAAACAGATGTTTGTGACCGGTGTTCCAAAGTTCCTGCAATCCAGTCCGTTTTATCAAAGTTTATTAAATTTAATAGAGAATCGATAATAATTCGCTATTTTTTGCAGATGTTAGTTTTTATTCTTTCTTTATGCAATTCATTAACACCTATATAATGAACAAACGCCTATATTTGCGATACGTTTTTTTCATAGAGATTTAGATTTAAGGTTAGAAGAATTGTGGAAGTCGTGAGACTTCCCTTTTTTTCATCTTAACGTTTACTATTCTGCATTATCTAACCAAATAAACTGATATTTGAGTTACAACAAAATGATAACGCAGAGTAAGTAAACCTAAAAAGCTTTCTTCGGGAGAAGAAGCTTTTTTCTTTTTCTTTTTCCAGAATAATTGATAGATTTAATCCATCTTCAGTAAAATAGTGGGTGAAAAAACAGCGCTATTGTGCGTATGTTAAGAGCACAATAGCTAACAAAAGAATTACTAAAATTAAGATTGTCTTCATCATATTACTCGGTTCTGTGCTGTAAAGACAGAAAAAGAGTTGTATTTATATGCAATTTTAGCGGCTATTTAACAGAATAGGTTTATTCCTTGAATGGAGAGTACTTTCTCCATCATTTTGCTATCCAACTAATATTATGAGTAGTGATCATAATTTATTTTCAGCTACAAACTTACATAAAAGAACTGATTTCAGTTCTAAATGATATTTTGAATGATTCATCAACCTATTTGGTCTATATTTGAACCCATTTTCGAAAAAAAGAAATCAACTTTGCGGCATTAATTCAAAACGAGTACAAAGCCTATGATTAAAATTATATTTCTCATTGTTTACTTATTCTCTGCTAGTATTTTTTTTGTGGATGTGATTCATCTATTCTACAGCAAAGAGAATATTCTCCGGAAATTAATTCTGTACTTATCAAGGCGGGTGGTAATCGCATCGAACTAGAGAAAGCTTTAGATCATTTTTATAATAAGAAAGACTCAGTCAAGATAAAAGCTATTGAGTTTTTAATTACCAATATGGACATTCACTATAGTGAAACATATTATTGGAGAGATTTATTGAGTAGAAAAAAAATTGAATATTCCGAACTAGATTATCCCGATTTCAAATCAGCAATTGAAGCTATAGATTCATTAAAGAACAAATATGGATTGCTAACATATCAAGATACCATAATCTATGATATTCATGTATTATCTGGTAAATATCTAATAGATAATGTAAATCAAGCCGTAGATACTTGGCGTGATTCTGAATATAGAAATATTCCTTTTGAGGATTTCTGTGAATACATATTACCATATCGAGTAACTACTGAACCAATAACAAATTGGAGAGCAAAATATCATAATAAATTCAAATGGTTAGGGGATAGTATCTGTAACAAATCTTTAGAAAATATTCTAAGTTATGCTACTATTGATTATAAAGACTGGTTTACATTTACAACAGGTAAAGAAAACAGAGATGAACCGTTACCTCGTTTGAGTGCTCTGCAATTACTATTTCGTAAAAAAGGTCCATGTGAAGATGTAGCTTCGCTAGAATCATTTATATTTCGTTCACAAGCTATTCCTGCCGCTTATATCACAATACCATTATGGGCGACATCAGCCGGTTCTCATTTTTCAAACACGATTTTTTCTCAAAAAATGAAGCCGATTCGATTTGATATTACTATGGACAAACCTATTAATCATGAGCTTCCGAGAGAACCTGCAAAAGTTATCCGTTACACCTATTCTAAACAGAAAGAGACGCTTGCCATGACTGAGCAAGAAGAAAATATTCCGCTTGGATATATGCGGCATACTAACTATATAGATGTAACTCATGAGTATTGGGAAACATCAGATGTTACTATTCCTTTATTTACAGATACAGTTCAAACCGTATATGCGGGCATATTCAGTTTAAGAGAATGGAATGCAGAATGGTGGGGAAAGCAAAATCATGATTCTGTAACATTTACGAATATGCCGAGAGGCATTGTTATCCTTCCAATGAGCTATAATAAAGGGAAGTTCAAAGTAGAAGGCTATCCAATTGTCAACGGCTACAATCATCAGCTACTATTAGTTCCCGATACTATACATACAAGGAATGTCACTATTAAAGAACAAGACAAGTACCTACGATTTCGTCCAGGGAAAAAATATGAACTATTTTATTGGAATAACAAATGGGAATCCTTAGGAGTGCAGACAGCTACTTTGGAATCATCCGTACTACATTTTTCAAAAGTTCCTCAAAATGCTTTGATGCTTCTTATTCCAGAATATTCCGAAGGAAAAGAGCGTCCTTTCATTATTATGAATGACGGGACCCGGCATTGGTGGTGAATTCTAAAAATAAACATTATTATAATAAAGAAAATGAAACATTTAACAATATACATCATTCTAATTTCATGCTTGACTTCATGCCAGCGCAAATCGCCCATACATAAATCTCCTGCATCCATCGCCATGAAAATTTATGAAATAAATAAAAGAGTTCCACTTTCACCAGAGACTCAAGCGAGACTTGCTACATTTTTTATTCACAATGATAGTTTAGCAAATGTAGCTTTACAACGGGGTGATTCTATTGCTAACATCATATCAACATATTATGATTTGAACTTTGACACAATATCAACTTTGCTTAATTCAGAAGAACGTAACAATTATTTATTAGCCTTTACTCCGAAAAAAGAGAAATATGTTTCTAATCTTAGACACGTGATTCGTCATAAAAAAGTGTTGGAGCTATCCAAACAACAAATCGAAAGATTATTAACCGCAAGCAAAAAAATAGAAGAATCTTTTGAAACTAAACAAGGTCATTACAAAGATGACGAGAAAAAGTTCATGAAAAGTATTTTAAGCAAAGAACAACAAAGAAAATTTTATATTGAACAGAATGTTGCCGCCGTAAGGCGATGGACATTAGAACAAATTGCTCAATGCCAAAAAATAGAATGCTTCAGGTTTCCACAAGACAGCACTCGGCTTTACTCCTTATTTTTTGATTACGAATTAAATAAAAGGGGGACACTCGACTATCTAAGCAATACAGATTCCAAAGAACTCCAAAAGGAAAAAGACAGATTAAATGCCTACAAACCAATGGAACTTGTAAAACTGGAAGTTTATACTAAAAAATCCTTTTACAGTAAACTTTTGGATCTCATTTGTAAACGAAAAGAAGCAGGTATTAGTGAAAGACAAATTAACGCCTTACTTAATGAATACATCAAAATTAAGCAAATAATTTATATTTCAACAAATGAAAAGCAATCAAAGCAATCTCTTAATTTTGATTCGAAGGAACTTGAAAATAAAAGTATTTTTAAAAATATATCTACGTCACAACTCGACAAATATTTCCACTTTATATGTCAAGAAGGTGTGAAGAAACGAGCACGGAAGCATTGGGAAGATATACAACAGTATGATTTCTCTCACAAATTGGACAGCATACAGACATTGAAAGAATTAGAAAATTATGAGATGCGTTTAGCCATAGCCAATCAGTGGATAAGCTTAGAACGATCAAGGAAAAATTTATTTGCTAAAGAAGATATTTTGTGTAGTAAGCCTAAGTGTTTGATGTTAGAGGAACAATGGAAGAAGAAAAAGAAAGAAGAATCAATTATTAAATTTTAAATTATTAAAAACGATGAGAAAACTGTATGTATTATTTGCAGTACTACTATTGAGTGGTATCATAATAGCGTCCTGTAATAATAAGGACGGCGCAAAAGAGAAGGAATTCAAGCAACAGATAGATAGCTTGATTAGTGAAAATGACTCTTTAAGAGAAGAAAAAGGCAAACTGATTTATTTGATATTCAAGCAGAAGGACGGACTTGACGTGTACAAAAAAGAAGAAAAAACAATTAGAGATAGTCTAAGTGTAGAAGATAAAATAAAGGGTTATAGTCAACTGAGTTTTAAGAACATAGAGTTTATTCTAAAATGGGTAAAAGAGATGGAGGATATGAGTTTTTAATCAAAATCAATTGTATAGTTTGAGCGCTTAATGCAATATATATTATTTAATTAAAGAATGAGAGATATGAAAAAATTATTACTATTATTGATATGTGTTTTTGCCATATCATGTACTACTCAAAAAGAAGAAAACTTAGAACAAGAATCTATTATTGAAAAAGGCAGATTAGTAGAAAAACTACTTAGTGAAAAAGGGATACAAGTAGAAGCATCGCATGGGAAAGCATTTGCCAATATGAGCGAAAATGAAAGATTGGAAATACTAGGTAAAATGAAATCAGATGAAATAAATTCACTGTTCAAATGGCGAGAAGAGTTAGATAATATGAAATTCATTTCAAACAAAGATATAAATTACTAAAGTTTCCCACCCCTCATTAAATAGCTTGAAGAGGGGTGGATTATCTTTCAAGCTACATGTACTCAATGTTTT
>CAKUYM010000161.1 GCA_934716785.1 uncultured Bacteroides sp.
CCAAAATGAGGAAAGTAACTGATAACCAGTAAACTTTCCTCATTCTTCTCTCAAACACTTTTTATATGTACTTTCAGTCTTCAAAAATATGGGTTCTTTATGAGGGGAATGTATCGATAAATGGGCTGCTTGTATTCATTTTACCGAATTTATGCATCTCTATTCACAAGTTTGGTTGGAAAAGAGTATATTTGTGATTGAGTATCAAATATTACGAGATATATGAGTAAGATACAGAAAGTGAGAAACGTGAGCGACTACAGCCACTATGTGGGGGTCACCAACTATCACCCACTGGTTTGCGCCATTGACTTTGCAGAGATCTCTCCCGTGCATCATAGCTTGAACAATTATGGTGTCTATGGCATTTTCTTTCATGATGAAGCAGATATAGACTTGGAATACGGTTGCGGGAAGTATGACTATAAGAAAGGAACGGTTATCTGCGTGGCGCCCGGACAGATAGGGGGCAAAGAGGACAATGGCGAGCTGGTAAACCTGACGGGATGGGCATTGCTTTTTCATCCCGATCTGCTGCACGGCACATCTTTGGAGAAGACAATCAAGGAGTATTCCTTTTTCGATTATAGGATTAATGAAGCATTACACATGACCGATGAGGAACATGACATACTTGTATCGCTGATGCGGCAAATACGGAACGAGACCGAGCGGAAGCATGACACCGTGCAGGATGCGATTATCGTGAGTTATATCGGGCTGGTACTGAATTTCTGCCAGCGTTTCTATAACCGGCAGTTCCTTACCCGAAAGTTAGAGAACACGGATATGCTGATGAAGTTCAACAGTCTGCTGCGAGACTATTTCGATGAAAACCGACAGCTATCAATCGGTCTGCCCACCGTCCAATATTGTGCGGACAAGCTGTGTATGTCTGCCAATTACTTCGGTGATATGATAAAGAAGACAACCGGTGATACTGCCGGCAACTATATCCGCCAATTTATTATCCAACGGGCGAAGAATGAACTCACAACAGGCATAAGTATAGCACAAGTAGCCTACGCGCTTGGATTCGAGTATCCGCAACACCTCAGCAAGATGTTCAAGAAACAAACGGGAATGACACCTACGGAGTATTGTGAAAGTCTCGCAAAACGATAACAACAACCATTACTATTGCTATTACGTTTCGATATCGCTTAAACCATCAAGGTTATAAAGCACCAATTTTCTTTCTAAGCATGGGCGGACGGAGTAGCCTTTACAATATCCATAGCCACTCATTACAGGGAAAAATAAACTTGTACATTTTGTTGTTGTCGCAAGCCACGGTTCCACCCCAGCGATATCTATAGCCTTACTCTTCAGGGTAAGATGCACCGACATTGGTCTCAGCCCATAGCTGTCCGCAGGCAGTCAGAGCGCATACACATAGCAACATCAGGAACAATCTTAATTATTTTTTCATATTATTTATACGAGCCATTTTGCTAAACTGCTGTAAAGGTAGGCATACTTCATGTATTCATCCCCGATGTGTTAATTTGCATCAATACAACATATAAAATTCCCGTCGCCACTCCTTATACTTTGACTTCAGTGTTGCAAGAGTCTTATTTCAGCAACCATTTCATAGACCATTCTGCTAAAGGTGATGGGCAAGCGAGCATACCACTGTTTTGTTGCAAGTTGAGAAACGAGAAACGGATGCGATTCTTTGGCTGGTAGCGTTCATTGTATACAACAATGCTTCTGCCGCTAACACAATTCTCAGCTTTCACTTCCACAGGAATTATTTCGCTTTCACGTTGTAACAAGAACTCAATCTCGGCCTTTCCCTCTGATGACCAATAGTAGGGCATTGATCCGTACGATGGCAACAGACTTTGCAACACCGCATTCTCTGCCATCGCACCCTTGAATTCCGTATAGTTGGCTGTTGGATCAATGACTATGCTGCCTGGCAATCCTGCCAATCGTCGTAACAGTCCGCAGTCACTGGCATAGACCTTGAATATGTCTGGTTCCTCATAGGCACTCAAGGGCATACCGGGTTTTGATACTGAGTTCACACGATATATCATGCCTGCATCCTCAAGCCATAGCAAAGCATCCTCGTAGTCACGGCTTCTTGCTCCTTTCTTTATAACCTTGTAGATGAACTTGCGACTTTCCTTGGCAAGTTGAGATGGAAGTGAATGCCAAATAGCATGGATGCGTGGTATCTCGCGAGGTTCTGCATACTTGGCAAAGTCAAGCTCATACAAGTCCAATATACCTTGCAGAATATCGTCAACTGCTTGCATTCCTTGATTTTCAAGCATGGCTACGGTGGCTTCCGGCATTCCTCCTGAAACCATGTATCTGCGGTATTCAGACTTCAACTTATCAAGTATTATAAGGGGCAGTTTCTCGGGCTGCTCTATCTGCTCAACAAAATTGAATACCTGGATGTCACTGGCTCGCAGGTACTCCTTGAATGTAATTGGATACATGCGCATCACCTGCACCTTTCCGACAGGTACAGTCATTCTTCTCTTTTTCACAGCCACACCCAATAATGAGCCAGCTGCAATGATATGCCATTCGGAAGCATCCTCACAGAAATACTTCAACGAGTTGAGGGCCTCCTCACATTCCTGTATTTCATCAAATATGAGTAGTGTCTTGCCCGGAACAAGTGGAACCTCGCTATAAAGACTCAGTTCCTTTATTATACGTACCGGTTCCTTTGACACAGAAAAAGCCGATCGCAACTCTTTCTGGCGGTCAAAATCAAATTTTGCGGTATATTCAAAGCATTCTTTTCCGAACTCTTCCATTGCCCAAGTCTTGCCTATCTGACGGGCACCTTTTAAAAGGATTGGCTTGTGTCTTTCGCCATTTTTCCAATCCTTGAATCGCTTTATTATTTCTCTTTCTATCCTCATGCTTACACTATTTAGTTCGTATTTGTGTCAAATTTGACACTTTTCCGAACTTATCAGGTGCAAACATACAATATATAGGTGGAAAAGCCAATCTTTTTGAGAGTTATTTTCGTTCACTCTTCCAAGAAAATCATCTCCCCATTTGTCACTCGACAGAACACTTTTTATCACATTTTCCGCCCATCATACAAGATTATCAGATGTATTTATCGGATTCTGATAACCGTACTTGACTTATTGGCAAGTTTATTTGGAAGTAAAAGGACGAAAAAAAACGATATGAGAATCTCGTACAGACATCCTCATATCGCTGATATTCATAACTTCAAGCCTTGCAGGCTTGGCTTTGAGCGATTAATACTCTTCCTCGTTGAAGAAAAAATCTTCCTTACTTGGATAATCCGGCCAAATATCTTCGATACTTTCATAGATTTCGCCCTCATCTTCCATCTCTTGGAGATTCTCAATAACTTCAAGAGGAGCACCCGAACGCATGGCATAATCAATCAATTCGTCCTTGGTTGCCGGCCAGGGAGCATCTTCCAGTTTTGATGCTAATTCCAATGTCCAATACATAATTTTGAGTATTTAATAAGTGAATACTAAATTAATTTGTCTTGTTTCTTAATTTTTCGGCAAAAGTATAATAAAATCTATCATTTCCAACTATTATTCCAAAATATTTCGTTGCTACATTCATCTAAATTCATTTTTCGAGATAAAACGAACAAATAATCTGATAATCTGTTGACAAAAGCTAATACTTCGGGCGAGATTGTACAAGTTTCAGACAAAGCCAGAATGCGTCTTTCCGCTCTCCGGCAAATCGTCCGGCAGACGTGGCAGACAGCCGCTCCACGGCTTCCGCCCGGAATGACAAAGGCACAAAGTTCGGGCAGTAGCTCGTCCAGCCTGTCAATCTCCCCTTCGATACTTTGCACATCTTCCGCAGTGATGACACTGGCAGATTTCAATTGTGTCTTTTCCTGATCGGTGGCAAGGTGCGAACCGATAACAAACAGTTTATGTTGAGTCCGCAAAATAAAACTACGATCGGCTTCGTCAGACAGATAGGTATGCAACCATCCCAAATGGGCATTCAGCTCATCCACCGTTCCGTAAGCTTCCAGACGGATATGCGTTTTCGGCACCCGAGTGCCACCCACCAGACTGGTAGTTCCCCTATCACCGGTTCTCGTATATACAATGCTCTTTTTCATATATCTTCTTTTTTAATCATTCATATAAGGTTAACGTCCAAAGGTTCTCAAAAGTTGACAATATAATATTGTTTTATTTTCGTTTTATCAAAAAAAAGCAGACCGAGATCATACAAATCAAAAGTAATCCCCACCCGTTCATCTTCCTGCAATCGTTTCCAAAACGCTTTCATTTCTCTTGAGTAACAGATTCCTTGTATCACAAATACACTCTTCATGGTAGTCCGCTGCACACAAACCGAGAAGACCTCTTCCATCAATACCGGATTCCGATAATCATTCAGGTATAGAAAATCTATAGGCATATCCGCATCGAGGAAGAGTTCGGAAAGGTCTGAAGCGAAAAGATATTCCGCTGAAGGCTTAGCCGCTTGAAAGTAGAGTGAAGCCACCGAAGGACGTCCCGCCTCAACGATAGTGGCAGGCTGCGCCCTATTCACCAGCCGAAACAATAGACGATTCACTTTTTGCAACCCTTTACTGCACCCACGCGCGCTCGTTAGCATCTTCTGCTCCTTTTTCAAAGAATCGTAGGCATAATAAGGCATCTTTTCATAAATCACATCCGTTATCAGGCCGAAAGCGAATGGAGAATGTACGCCATATCCGCAACGATAACGGAAACGAGACAACCAGACAAAAGGTCTTTTTATGCAGAGTAGAAGATTGTTCATAAAATCATCATCCTTTTTTATTCATTTTTATTCGTATTTATTCGTAACGCAAAGATATGTTTTTTTATCGGATTCCAATAGAAAAGGGTCGGTTCCCTGCAGAGCCGACCCTCATTACTCAATTTCATTCCAAGTTACTACTGTAGTCTGAATACCACAGGCACAGTATATTTCACTCGTACTTTCTTGCCATTCTGCACTCCGGGTTTCCATTTCGGCATGGAGCTTATCACACGGATAGCTTCTTTATCCAAATAGGCATCTACCCCTCGTACTACGGTAGGATCCGTTATCGTCCCGTCTTTGTCAACAACAAACTGAACAATCACTTTTCCCGCCGAACCCATTTCCTGAGAAATAGTCGGATACTTGATATTCGCACCCAAATATTTCATCAAGGCAGCCGTACCTCCGGGAAATTCGGGCATGAACTCGACACTCACATGAATGACGTCTTCATCTACCTTTTCTGTTTCCACAACAGGCGGTACCCAAACGATTTCGTAAGGTTGCCCCTGATCTTCCGAGACTGTTGCAACCGCTTCCGTCACCTCTTGTTCGTTAGTTACTATTTCGATCAATTCTGATGCTTTAACTTCCGGAGGTGGAGGCGGTTCCAGTTTCTCTTCAGGATACGTAATCGGAACAAGTACCTCTTCAAAGATGGGGTCGTTAGCCAACGATGCCGCCAATCTCACATCATGCTGTGTCCATTCGAACGAAACAAACATGAAAGCAAGCGCAACAACTACACCCATCAGCAACCAAGAACCACGTTGATTCTCAATCGCAGCCTTTTTTGACTTTTTGGCTTCCATAAAAAATGTGTTTAAGTAATTAATAATAGAAAATATATAGTATATATACTACTTTTCGTTTCCTTTTAAGCATTACTTAAAGCGCTCTCTTGCTGCAATAAATATAGTATTTTTACGAATAGGATATTGCATCTGCTCTTGTTTATTTTATTCTTTTTCCTTCTTTTGGATAAAATTTATGAATTGGAGTCTATATCTTTGTAGCAAAAATCGGTTAAAATAAAACTATTATGGAATCAACTAACAATCGAATAATCATGTTAGGCACAGGAAACGCCATCGTTTCCCGATGCTATAACACTTGCTTCATCTTGCAGACACCTCAAGGAATGCTGCTGGTGGACGCAGGAGGTGGCAACGGCATACTGTCTCAATTAGAGAAAGCCCGGATAGCACTGACTGACATACACGATATATTCATCACTCATGCGCATACCGACCACATACTGGGAGCCGTATGGGTGGTTCGGATGGTGATACACCGGATGAAAAACAAGGTGTACAACGGCACGTTCACCGTCTATAGCCACGACAAGGCACTGCACGTATTGGAGCAAATATGCCGCATGACTTTGCCGGAGAAGGATTTGGGATACATCGGAAAGTCCGTGTTCTTCCGTGAGTTGAAAGATAAAGATCGTTTTCAAGTCAACGGCATGGATATGCAATGTTTTGATATACTTTCGACCAAAGAAAAGCAGTTCGGTTTCCGTGCACTGCTGCCCGATGGAACAACGTTGGTTTGTCTTGGAGACGAGCCCTACAACGAAAGCAACCGCCACTATGTGGAGAATGCCGACTGGCTGTTGTGTGAGGCGTTCTGCCTGTATAGAGACCGCGATGTGTTCAAACCGTATGAAAAGCATCACAGCACTGCATTGGAAGCCGGAGCATTGGCAGAAAAGCTGAATGTCAAGAATCTGTTGTTATACCATACAGAAGACCGAAACTTGGCTACACGCAAAAAGGACTATGCAGAAGAAGCGCTACGCAATTTCAGTGGCAAGGTGATTGTTCCCGATGATCTGGAGGTCGTATATATTTGATTGGAGTAAGCGAACAATGCTGTAAAAGAACAATACTGTAAAAGAATAATGCTGCAAAAGTCTTGTGCCATGAAAGACACCAATTACCTGAATAAGTTTTGGGAATCTTCATTAAAAACAGACAACTTATCCATTCCGCCTAAAACCTTGTTGCTGGAAGAAGGGAAAGTTGCAGACAAGCTATATCTGATTCGCAAAGGCTGTCTGCGTCTGTTTTTCTATAATGAGGGGAAAGATATCACTTTCCAATTCTTCTTTGAGGGAGATTTTGTCGCTTCATTCGACAGCTTGTACAAACAAGCAGCCGAGCCTTTTTTCTTTAGAAAGCATTGAACCTATAGAAGTAACCTTTATCATGAGAAAGGACTTTTACAACTTCGTAGAACAAGATGCCTTAATAAGAAAGGAATATGAAGAAAAGCTCATCGAGCGTTTCCACGTCTATCAACAGTTGTTTCTTTCACGCATAAAAAATACGCCACAACAACGGTATGAGGAGCTGCTGAAAGAATATCCCGGCATTGTGCAACGAGTTCCACAGCACTACATCGCTTCCTATCTCGGCATCACCCCCGTGTCCCTATCACGTATCAGGAGCAGGCGCTGACTCACTTCTTTACAATTGTTATCGTCTCATGTTCTTTTTAATGACGATTTTTGCATCGTAATTAAATTTCGCAATCAAATTTCGTAATTAAACAAAGGACTGATGAAAAAGATTTTTGTTATAGATTGGAGTTTGCTCTTCACATTTATCCTATCTGCATTTTCGGGTATCGAATTGCACATTGCAGGTCATGGAGGCGAACATGAGATATGGCACAACTGGGCTGTGTTTCATGTCTTGGCAAGTTTGCTATTTCTGATATTTGCCATCCTGCACATAGTGACACATTGGAGTTGGTATAAGGGAATTATCCGAAATGGCATTGGCAGAAAAAGTAAAGTCACAGTAATTCTGTCGGCTGTTTTCGTATCGATTTCAATCACGGGAATTGCGTTGCTCGACATAGACGGTGCAAACTCCCCCATGGGACAATGGCATTATAGGATAGGAATCGTTACAGCCATACTCTCTGTCGGGCATGTCTTAAAACGAATAATAGTACTACTGAGAATCTTGAAACAATGAATAAAAAAACACGGAAATATAAGAAAGAAGATGATTATTTTTCAAGACGGACCGGCAGTCAAAAGAAAGCAGGTGCAAAGTCAATAAGTAACATTAAACATTGGCTGAGCATTCTGCTGATTTGCGTGATAGCCCGATCGTTTATGAGTGCAAATTACCGCACATTGTACGATGAGCCGGATTGGTGGTATCCCCTATTCTTTCTAACAGGATTGACAATAGGTATCCTTAAATTAAAGTGCGATAAAGAGATTACCTGGAACTGGAAAGAGTATTTGGGTGGAGCATTCTACTCTTTTATCTATGCAATGGGGGCCGTATTGATAGGCGCTTCCCTCATTATCGGTATGGAATGGCTGAATTACCATACCTCTACCAATAATCCAGCTCATGAGGAGCATGCGATTATACTTGAGAAGCATCATTACAATAGTAGAAGAGGTCCTGATTACATTATTAGAGTGGATTTTGACAATGAGGAGTTAGGCATGCGCTCTATCTACGTCAGCCGTGATTTGTACAATAAGGTGCAACAAAACGACGAATGTCTGTTCACCATTCAGGATGGGTGTTTCAACATTCCCGTAATCAAAAATATAACCTACAAATAGCGATAACTTTAATAGAATATTTTTTACACTTTATTCATCGGGGTATATTTTAATCCATTTATTTCCTGTTCTTCAGAAGTCTTTGAGAAGCCTAAACTTTCATAGAATTTCACTGCGTATGATGATGAATTGACAGTAATCCGTATTCGGGGTTGATTGGCATAGGCAAAATCAAATAATTGCCGACCAATACCTCTTCGATGAAACTTTGGATGTATGAAGAACAATGAGATATGAGAACCTCCGTTCTTGGTTCCAATAATGCCGATAAGAGTTTCATTGTCAAATGCACCGAATATGCAAAGTTCATTCATCAGCTCATCATTATGAATAAAACTCTTGAATGTTTGCAACCCTTTTACATCAAAATCGGCACGTCCACACTCAATAAAGACATCGAGTGCCAAAGCGATTGCCTTTTCGTATTCGGAATTATTTAGTTTTCTAATATTCATTATTACTTATATATTCATTATTATCAGCCCATTCTGTTCTAAGTTTCGCATAGATTATATCATCCACCCATTCTTCATGCAAGTAGTAACTTTTCTTGAAATGGGCTTCTTTTCTAAATCCAAGCCGTTCTATTAACCGGATAGAAGCAGAATTTCTCGGATCGATTGAGGCTATAATCCGGTGTTTATCCAAAGTCCCAAACAGGAAGTCAACCATTCCATTTAATGCTTCTGTGGCATATCCTTGTCTTTTATAATCTTTATGCAATGTACATCCTATTTCAGCCTGCATATTTTCGTGATTAGTAAAAACAATCCCCATATCCCCAATCAACCTTTTTTCATCAGCATTAATAATGGCAAACTGAAAACAGACATCTGCAACATCCATTGTCTGTGGCATATTGCTAATATATTCACGTACTTCTCCGACAGAATCAGGGAACCATCCTTGATATTTATTTTCTTCCAAGTCAGAGCGGTAAGAATAAATACTTTCTGCATCTTCTGGCTCGGCGAGCCGTATAATTAACCTTTGGGTTTTAATGGGGTACCTC
>CAKUYM010000162.1 GCA_934716785.1 uncultured Bacteroides sp.
CATTTAGGCATGTTGCGCTTGGAATTGTCGGGAAATGATTTGTTCCGTGCATCAACAGTGCGTGCAGAACGCGGATGGGATTATCCTTATTCACGTTCATTTGCAGTATCATTAAAAATGAGTTTGTAAGTCGATTTATTTTAATTTGAACAATGATGAGTAGAAAAAGAAATATAGTATGTTCGTTGTTTGTTATGTTGCTGACGATGAGCAGTTGTAGCTGGTTGGATGTGTCACCGAGCAACGAAGTTAATGATGACGATATGTTTAGCAAAGGCGACGGATATCGCAATGCGTTGAACGGAATCTATCTCAAACTCAGTGAAAGTTCTTTGTATGGGCGAAACCTAAGCTGGGGATTTATAGAGGTGCTTGGACAACAGTATCTGACAGATTTTATGGAGAGAACCTCTACTTACTACAAGGCTGCCGGATATAAATATGACGATGCGGATGTGAAGTCCGTTATTTCCGGATTCTGGTCGACCGCTTATAACGGGATTGCCAGTTGCAACCATCTGATATCTGAAGTAAGCGGTGCGGATGTATCTCTCTTTCAAGAACACGAGATGGAGAAAGATATGATTTGGGGTGAGGCAATGGCTTTGCGTGCGTTGTTCCATTTTAATATCTTGCAGATGTTTGCTCCTTCTATGGAAACGGATGACGGGAAGAAATATATACCTTACGTAGACTCATATCCTGTGATCAGCACCACATATTATACGAGCGCAGAGATATTGAAGAAGATCGAGAACGATTTGCTGCAGGCAAGAGACTTGGTGGCGAAATGTGATATTGAAGAGCATCCGGAATGGATGGAGACCAATTACCGTATGTTTGCCCGCGGTGTGTCCGGCGAACTTCCCGAAGAGGTGTTCTTTGCCTATCGCGGCTATCGTATGAACTATTATGCGGTTACAGCTTTATTGGCAAGAGTCTATATGTGGGAGAAAGAGTATAAGAAAGCTTTTGATTGTGCGGAAACGGTAACGAAGGCTACTCATAATGACAGGGCTCTCTTTGGATTCACCGGCTCTTCAGAATTAGGTGAGGATGTGAAAGATACTGAAAGCTTGATTTTTACGGTATCAAGCGAAACGCTGACGGATGACTTCAAGCCATTTATAACCTCGGACAGCAGAACACGTTTCCTTTTCAGTGGAAGCAGCATCTTTGAAGGTTCGCAAGAAGATCAGCGTGGCAGTTCTTCTATGATAGGCAATCAGGAAAGTGTGCAATACTCTAAGAAGTACACATTGTCGGAAGGAGAAGACGGCTATGATATGATTCCGGTGATTCGTCTGAGCGAAATGTACTACATTATGGCAGAATATTATGCCCGTAATGCAAACTTCACCGAAGCGGGAAAAATGCTGGATACGGTTCGCTCTGCCCGCGGCATCATATCAAATACTTCCAATGTCGCTTCATTGGACGACTTTATCAGCAAGCTGCTGAAGGAAGTCCGCAAGGAACTGATAGGAGAGGGACAGTTGTACTTCCAGTACAAGCGACTGAACTACAATGCTTTTACCGATGGAGTAAAATTCGTATTCGACCGTCCGGAGAACGAAGAAATATAATTTAATTTATTATCATTGATTATGAATATATACATGAAACCCTATATTTTATTATTGCTTTTGGCTTGTTGTCTTTTCTCTTGTTCGGAAGACGAGATAAAGCCTTATCATGGCGACCAGTATTTGTACTTCAGCCAACTGAAAGGCACGGAAGACCTCTCTGTCAACGTGTCGTTCAATAATTATCCGCTTGACGACGAACTGACCGTAAAGATTGCTTTAGGTTTGGTCGGTGATCCTTTTACAAGCCCTGCTCCCTATAAGATCGGAGTTGTGGCGGATAAGACTACTGCTTTGCCTGAAAACTATTCTTTGCCGGAAGCACCGACTTTCAAAGCAAACTCGGCTACGGACGAGTTGGAAGTGAAGTTGATAAAAACAGAAAACCTGACGGAAGATGTATCACTTCTCCTGAAAATAGAACCGAATGATTATTTTGAAGGAAGTATCTTGCATTATGATACAATCCGGATTGTGTTCAACAATGTAGAAAGCCAGCCGTTGTGGTGGGATAAGGAAGTGGTAAATGTTTATCTCGGTACTTATTCGCGTGCGAAATATAGAGCTTTGGTGCAATATGGAGGTGAAGAAGCTATTAACTTCGGAACGCTGAATGCATCACAGAGACGTCGGTGTGCTTTGCGCCTGAAAGATGCTATCAGTCAATATGGTCTGAAGGAAGAGAACGGAAAGACTATGACGGTACCTATTTATTAACCAGATGAATGAAATGAATATGAAGAGGATAAAATTGAGATTGGCGACGGTTGTACTTTTAGGGTCGCTGATGTCTTCTTGTTATGAGGATAAAGGAAACTACGATTACGCTCAAATGAATGATATCACAGTGGCGATTCCACTGGAGAGTTCGGAATGCGTATTGGGTGATGTGCTGAAAATAACTCCCGAACTAAAATTCTTGGCAGGAAAGGAAACGGAGAATTTGACTTATCTGTGGACATTCGACGGGCAGGAGGTAGGAACAGACCGAGTGCTGAACTGGACTATCGATAAGGACGGGAAGTTCAAGGATTTGCGTCTGGCTGTGAAAGATGAGAATACCGGAGTTACTTATTTCGGTTCATCGTTGCTGTCCGTGATTTCTCCTTATACTTCAGACGGCTGGGTGACGCTGTCTGCCAAGGAAGACGGAACTTCAATGCTGACGTACATGCGTCCTACTACGAAAGATGACAAATATACGTGCGTGGTGGCGAAAGATGTATATGGACTCTCTAATGGTGGAGCTGCTTTAGGCGGCAAGCCGATTTTTATGAGTCAGCATTTTGTTTCCCCGTGGGGAACCGGTGAGGACAATACCAGTTGGCTCTGGGTTACTCAGGAAGGCGGACAAGGCACTGTTGACGTATCCGGTAGTTCTTATCAGACAGAAGGCTATCTGCCTGCCATGTTCATCAATGGCGGTTATCCGGAGGGATTCGAACCGCAGCGGGTGTATGATATGGTCTATCTATCAATGGCTGTCGGGAAGAACGGAGAAATCTATACCCGTGTGAAAGAGTCTCTGAATCTGTTCAACTCCAACTATTTCTTGGATGATAGAGTCCTTTCATATAATGGAAATCCGATAGACGGTACGATGATAGCTATGACTCCGGAGTTTTATGAACACGGAGGTGTATTGGCTTATGACAAGAACTCAAAACGATATTTGCATATAACAGACAAGAAAGCCAGTGTTCTTGTTATTGGAAGTGGAATGGTCGACAAACTTTATTCTGGCAATGTGCTTGCTCTTACATCATGGGATAGTAGTGACCCGTTTGATGATATGACCGGATATACGGTACATTATGTAGGAGCTTGCGTAGGTCCTTACGGACAAGGCAGCGGGTCTATGGGCTATATGTCTGTCATCGAAAAAGACAATCGCTTTTACATACAGCATTTTGAGGTGGATGATTGTTCTGGAAAGTACGCTCCCAGTGTTTATATCACTACCCGCATGCGGGAAGTACCGTTTGAGAATATCATCACCGGAAGCACGAAGAATGTATATGCGCTTTGCTACTATCAGAATAACGGTCGTCCTTACTTACTGTTGAGCAGTGACAATGATCTTTATATCTATTACTTTAAAGGCGATAAGGGCAAGCAATTGATTAAGTTTGCTACATTCGACGCTCCGATTGCCGGCATAGATACCGGAGGCGGTGCTTACGAAGGTCATGCGGGAGTTGGTCTGGAGAACGGAGAATTTTATGTACTGAACTTGAGTCTCTCTGTATTGGAAGAAGTCATTAAAAACGGCGACAGCGAGAATAAAATATTGTTTAAGCAGGAAGGCTTGGGCAAGATAGTACAGGTTCTGTATAAGCGTGAAAAGACACGTGACTATGGCTCTTGGGACTAATAGAGAAAACTTTGAAATAAAAAATTATATGCGAAAACAACTGTATTTGCTTCTTTTAGCGACACTGTGCGGGGCTATGATCAACCCCGCCGTGGCTAAGAAGAAAAACAAGAAGAAAGCTTCTACCGAAGCTACGACAACAAAGAAAAAAGAGAAGAAGGAGACCAAGTATGACAAGCTGTTCAAGGACAAGAAAGTCACGACGGCCAAAGGTTTCATCACTCTTCATCAGTTTGACAACAAAGTCTACTTTGAATTGCCGCTCAAGATTCTCAATCGTGACATACTGTTGGGGTCTACCATTGTGGAAACTACCGACAATCAGTTTGGTTGTGTAGGTGAAAAGTCAAGCGATCCTTTCCTGATTCGTTTCGTGCAACGTGACTCAACGATTACATTGCGCCGTGTGCAGGCAGGACAATTCTCGGACGACCGGGAAATAAAGAAGCGTTTGCGGAGCAGCACTATGCCGGCCATTGCCGAAACCTTTGAGATAAAGGCTTACAATAACGATAGCACGGCAGTTGTATTTGATATGACCGGCTATTTGTTGAGCGACAAGAAGATGCTTTCTCCTTTCTCTCCTTATTCACAGATAGAAATGGCGGGAGCAAGCATTGACAAGAACTTTGAGAAAGAAAGTTCTTTTATTCAAGGTATCAAAGGCTTTGAAGACAATATCAGCATCCGTTCTTTATTGACCTATAAGGTCAGCATAGGATCAAGAGGAAGTTATGCAGTGAAAAATATGCCGTTCTCGGCTGTGATGAACCGCAGCTTCATCCTGCTTCCGGAACAACCGATGCGAGTTCGTTATGCCGATCCGCGTATCGGTATTTTCGAGCACTCTGTCGTTGAGTTCGCTTCCGAAGGAAGAGGATTGCGTACCCGGCACATTGCTCATCGTTGGAATTTAGAACCATCGGACTCTGCTGCATATTTGCGCGGAGAATTGGTGGAGCCTAAGAAGCCTATTGTTTTCTATATTGATGATACATTCCCTTTGAGTTGGAACAAATATATCCATAAAGGGGTTGAAGTATGGCAGAAGGCATTTGAGAAAATCGGTTTCAAGAATGCGATTGTCGCAAAGGACTTTCCAAAGAATGATCCCAACTTCGATCCGGAGAACATTAAATATTCGTGTATCCGCTATGCACCTTCTACAATCGCCAATGCAATGGGACCATCATGGATTGATCCTCGTTCGGGAGAAATCATAAACGCTTCGGTGACGGTGTATCATAATATTGTGCAGCTGGTTCAGTATTGGCGTTTCTTGCAGACGGCACCGGCAGATAAGGACGTGCGCGACATCGTATTGCCAGAGGATCTGTTGGGTGACTGCATCGCTTACGTGCTTTCTCATGAAGTGGGCCATACGCTGTCTCTGATGCACAATATGGCAGGTTCGTCTTCCATTCCTGTTGAGTCATTGCGTGATCCGAAATTCACTCAGGAGTATGGAACTACTTATTCTATTATGGATTATGCGCGTAACAATTATGTGGCACAGCCGGGTGATAAAGAAAAAGGAGTGCGTATGACGCCTCCCGAACTGGGTGCATATGATTATTATGCAATCTCTTGGTTGTACAAGCCGATATTCGAGGCGAAAACAGCCGAAGAAGAAATCCCAGTATTGGATAAATGGATCAGCGAGAAATCGGGCGATCCCAAGTACCGCTATGGCAAGCAGCAGTTCAAACGCCGTTTTGATCCGAGTTCGGTAGAAGAAGACCTCGGTGATGATCCGGTGAAAGCTTCGGAGTATGGACGCCGCAATTTGCAGTATATCCTGAAACACATGAATGAATGGGTGGCGGATAAAGACAAGGATTTCGAGTTTCGCAGCGCTTTGTATGATGAGATTGTCTATGGATATGTGCGTTATCTGACTTTCGTTTTGGCTGATATCGGTGGTATCTATCTGAATGAACGTTATGATGGCGACCAGCGTCAGAGCTACCAGACCGTCCCCAAAGCTCAGCAGAAGAAAGCGTTGAATTTCCTGTTCAATGAGTTGAAAGACCTTTCTTGGCTTGATGCGCGTGAGACGTTGAAAGAGTTTCCGATCCGTACTTCTGTAGCCATGCAGATGGAAGATGCGATAATTGACGGTATATTCTCTCGTTGTGGTGCTGTGGCTATCTGTGCGGATAAGGCAGTATCCGCCCCTTATACTCAAAAGGAATATTTGGCTGATATCGAGCGTTTCATATGGGCACCGACCCGTGCCGGCAAGACCCTGACTGATTTAGAGATGCGTCTGCAGATGAGTTATCTGACGAAATTGATCGGAGGGTCTGTGGCCGGTGTTGCCAAGAATGCGACACGTAAAGGCATTGCGGACATGTATGGAATCATCAAAGTGCCCGAATGGCTGAAAGCTGCTTCCCGTGAGCGTTTCGGTATTATTTCGGAGGAATTTATGGGATGTTTCAATAACAGACATGCCGAGATGCAGGCTGCCCGTCCGGAAGAAATCAGTGGTTTTGAAGACGATGTTGAATTGAAAGCTCCGTTAGAGCCGATGGAACATGTCTATTTCGGTGAGTTGAAAAAAATCCGCAGTTTGGTTGCTGCAAGTGCTTCTACCGGCTCTGCCGAAACGCAACGTCATTATCGCTTATTATTGTATAAAATAGATCAGGCATTAAAATAATGGGAAGTATGAGAAATAGATATAGTAGAATACTTTGTTTGCTGCTTCTTTTTGTATGCTGCCTGCCACAAGACGGGAATGCGATCTGGCCTTTTAAAAAGAAGAAAAAGGAAGAGAAAAAAGAAGTGCTGACACCTTATCAGAAGTTATTCAAGGATAAAAAAGTGCAGACTGCCCGTGGGCTGATGACGGTTCATAAGGTGGAAGATAAAATATATGTAGAGTTTCCGGTTGCTATGTTCGGACGGGAACTGCTGCTGACTTCTTCTATTGAAAATACAAGCGATGGCGGAGAAGGTGCACCGGGACAATTGGGAGGAAATGATGTGCGTTTGCGCTTTGAGATGATTGACTCTACGGTTGTTGCCCGTATGCCGTTGTTGAGCAAGCCTGTCAATACAAGCGGTGATTCGGACATTGCCCGCGCATTGGATAACGCGCATAATCCGGGTATTTTCAATAGTTTTAAGGTGTTGGCATGCACTCCGGACAGCTCGGCTGTTGTAGTGAATATGAAGGGGTTGTTCTTGGAAGGTTCGTCATTTACCAAACCCTTTCCCTCCACTTCTGCCAATGGTTATTATGGCTTTGTGTCTCGTGATCATTCCTTGGAATCTGACAAGTCGTCTATTCTCGGTGTCTCAGCTTCCAAAGATAATATCACGGTGCGCGAAGAGTTGGCTTATAAAGTAAACCATACCTTGATGGGAGCTTACAGTATGTATGAGAATGTTCCGTTGACAGCGGTTGTAAACAAGATACTGTGTGTGTTGCCGGAAGAGCCGATGACGCCTCGTCTGGCTGATTCACGTCTCGGAATGACTACCCAGTTGAAAAGTGATTTTGTCGGAGCTACGCACCGGGTTAAAGATGTGCGTTATGCCAAACGTTGGAGAATCGAGCCTTCAGACTCTGCTGCTTATCGCCGGGGTGAGTTGGTGGAGCCGAAGAAGCAGTTGGTCTTTTATATTGATAGTCTGATGCCTGCCAAGTGGCATCCGTATATAAAAGCCGGTGCGGAATCATGGAATAAAGCGTTCGAGAAAATAGGGCTCAAGAATGTGATTTGCGTGAAGGAGTTTCCTAAGAATGATACGCTGTTTAATGCAAATAGTATGGATTGCATGACCATCCGTTATTCGGCTTCATGGATGAATAATGCTCAGACAACTATTCATTCGGATGTTCGTACAGGTGAGATACTGAATGCTTCTATCTTGGTCAATGCCAACCTGATCAGTGTGCAATACATAGACCGTATAGCAGCAACTGTTGCGACAGATCCTCGTGTACGCACCACTGTATTTCCACAAGAGGTGCAAGGAGAAATGATTCAAGCGTCTATTGCTCAGGCTGTGGGAACGGGATTGGGACTCTCCGTGAATTGGGGGGCACCTGTCGCTTATCCGGTGGATTCTTTGCGCTCTGTTAGCTTCACGCGTAAATACGGACTGGCCTCTTCTGTCATGGGAGGGGTGGTGATTAATGATATAGCTACTGCGGATGATGTCCGCAAAGGGGTACGTTTGGTAAATACCAATCCCGGTCCGTATGATGAGTTGGTTATCAAATACTTGTACCAGCCGATTTATGCATCCTCATTGCAGGAAGAAAAAGATACGTTAGACAGTTGGATTCGTGAGCATACGGGAGATCCTTATTATGCCTATATACGTAGTCAAGCTCGTTTTGATTCTGACCCTCGTAATAGTCGTGGTAGTTTGGGAGACGATCACCTGAAGTCATTTGATTATATGCTTCCCAATATCCGTACCGGTTGTGAGAATTACTACGCTTGGTTCTCGGAAGGAGATAGGGATATGTCAATGCGCCAGCGGGTACATGCAGCATTTTGCGAGCGGTTGAACAGTCGTGTATATGCCATTCTTTCGTATGTAGGAGGTATTTATTTGAATGACATTCGTGAGAAAGATGTGATTCCGAGCTATTCAATGGTAGATCGCAACAAGCAGAAGGAGGCATTGAACAGAGCTTTGAGTTTGGCAAAAGATTTGGATTGGATAGAAGATAAAGCCCATGCAGCGAACTTTACCGTTGCAGACAAACAAATCGACATAATGCGGTTGAATATCTTCAAGAATATCTTCAATCGTTTGCCTTACATTGAGGTATGTACGGAACGTTTCCCGGATACAGCTTATACGGCTTCCGAGTATTTGGATGATATCTATAATGTGGTATGGGAAGGAACTCTGAAGCGTCGTCCGTTGGATAATGTCGAGAAGGCTTTGCAGTCTGCTTTCTTGGAAAGTATCATTGCTACCTCTACAGTAACTGCACCTATCGGTAGCTTTAAGGCTTCCAAGACATCGCTGGCAGATTCCCGCAAGTTGGTCAATTTAGCTGCTTTGCGTGAAGGAGAGAATATCGGTCAACAGATGCATGTTTTGCAGACTCCGGAAGAGATAAGCGGTTTCTCATCTATCCCGACTATTTATACGAACCAGACTAAAGTGGCAGCATATTACTTTGACCTGCTGATGCGTACAAAGGATATGTTGGAGAAGAATATGTCGGCTATGCCTGAGGCTGACCGTGCGCATTATGAGCTTTTAATATACCGTATAAACAAGGCGGTTGAGATAAAATAAATGATTTTGAAGAATCTCTCTCTTAAAATAGTTTAGCGTATTAGCAACATGTTGCTAATGAAAGTGCCCCATTGTAGTGATTACAATGGGGCACTTGTCATATTAGTTATATTGGTTTTGAGTAGTACTACAT
>CAKUYM010000163.1 GCA_934716785.1 uncultured Bacteroides sp.
AATGAACATCAAATGCTGATATATGCACAGCAAGAAATACAAAGGAATCAAGAATTTATTTAATCATTTTATTTTATGGATAAATTTTTAGGTCAAGAAATCCCCGAAAAGGACAGATGGCAGTTCTTACAGGACAATGCCGATGCCGTAGAAGAGATTGGCTATACTCACCGTTTTACACCGGATGAGCTGGCGCAGAAAAAAGAGTTCCTCGCTGAAACTTCAATCCAAATCAATGATATTGAGATGGAGAAGAAAGAAGCGATGGAAGCATTCAAGGCAGAGTTAAAGCCATTGAATGAGAGAAAACAAGAACTTCTTGAGAATATCAAGAAAGGCTCTGAATATATCGAAAATGAAGAGTGTGTAAAAATCCTCTATCATGAAGAAAAAATGGTCGGGTATTACAACAGACTTGGTGAACTTGTCTATTCCCGTCCTATAATGCCGCAGGAAATGCAAAAGACAATTTTTAATATTAATCGTAAAACAGGAACAGAATCATGAGCGAAAACAAATTGAATGTGGTTGTGCCGAAAGATTATAACGGTGCGCCAATTGAAATAGTATTAAGAGAGGGAGAAGCACCTGTAGCACTCGACCCGAAAGAACCTGAAAGAGTAGTTATTAATGGAACTATAAACGCACCTCTCAGATGGTTGGAGAAACGTGTTGAACTGATTAATCAGAAAGCGACAAACATTATCGTAAACCGTGATAAGATGGGACTGGCTCTGACGATTGACGAAACCAGCTACTATCAGACAGAAATCAACGGTATTTTACAAGCTTCAAAAGAAAGGCTGGAGTTCGGTATCAACACAGACAAGATATGGGAACCAATCAAGTTGTCCCAGTTCTTCAAGATGCACCGGGCTTTCTTTAAAGACAAATCAGAAAATATGATGCTTGTCTCTACCTTAAAGAATTTCAAGGCTAAGGTAAACCAAGACATTGAACGAAGTAAAGAAGAAAATGGAAGCAAGATGGATAACTACTCGCAGGTAGTTGATTCCAATTTGCCGAAGTCGTTCAAACTGAACATTCCTCTTTTCAAAGGTTTCGCCTGTGAAGAAATCGAAGTTGAGATTTACGCAGACGTAGATGGTCGGGACGTATCTCTTTCCTTAGTATCTGCCGGAGCCAATGAAACTATTGAAGAATACAAGAATAAGGTAATTGACGAACAATTGGATGCTATCAAATTGATTGCACCGGACATTGTAATCATCGAAGTATAACTTTGTTAACTTTTTACCCCTGCCCGTTCTGTCTGTGAAGATGGAACGAGCGAACTTGGTGGTATGGCGGAATTGGTAGACGCTTCATAAATCGGTTAAATAGGATTATCCTTAATTGAGATAACTTCATTCCGATAGGACTTCTTGGATGGAAGATGCAGGTTCAAGTCCTGCGCCACCTCAATGGGGAACGTTGTTTTTCGCTCTATTTTCGGATTCCTTCAATAAAAACATTGAAATGAGCGTGGTTAGTTTTTGCTGTTTTTAATCCCATAAACAAAACAGTACACGGACGGTGTGGTTTGCTATATGTACCGAGTACTCCATGTAGTTAGAGTTCGATTCTCTTCCGTCCTCAAACTTGTGTTGGAAAGGGAACATGAAAGTATTCAGTTGCAAATGGATATTTCTGTAATGCGCATACAGATAATGTTCCCGATGGAATAATGTGAGCCACACATAAATGGCAACGGTTAGTGAATAACAGTTTGTGCCCCGGAGAATACGCTTCGGGACTTTTAATTAAAAAGATTATGGCAATAGATAAAATTAAAACAGTAGGTCAGCTTAGAAAGGTCATTGAAAATCTTTCTGACGATTACGAGATAGAAATGCGTATTAGACGTAAATTGACGGATGAAGACATAATCGAGTTGCATAAAAGGTACGGTAAGATATATCCTTATCCATACGAAACAAGTTATTCAGAACTTGAATTTGATGATGTAGGTGTGTCTGACAAAGTATTATGCTTGGGAGTTGAATTAAAAGACGAATGATATATGAAGAAAGAAGCATATATAAATAAGAATGACCCCGAACTCAGGGAGTGGCTAAGGGCACAAGGGCTTGTGCCTGTTACATATCCTGATTGTGATGAACGACAAGGGTTAACCGCTCCATATCCAAATGGCCTTGGTGGAATGACAATGTATCATGATGGGATTCGGTATGAAGAAGACGATGATTCTGACGAGTTTATTATTTGTGACAGCGAAGAAGAGTTTAAGAGGACTGTTATTGAACTTTTAAATAAATATGGAAACTAAAGAAATAACTAAGACTATTTACATCGCAAATGATGGTAAAGAGTTTCTTACCAAAGAGGATTGCGAGAAACATGAGAAGTTAGTCAATGAAATACTATCATGTATTAAATACTTCTGTATCAGATGCCATCCTGATTTAACAGAAACAGGATGTTACCAACATAAAATATATGTGGCAGTGTACTCTAAAAATTACTATCATAAGGATATTGCTTTTGAATGGGCACTACGGAAATTTAAATGCTATTTGGGAGAAGGAGTTCAAGGTTATGGATTCCAAACACATTTCAACGTAAGCGAAGTTTCTAAGGAAGAATACGAAAAGTGTTCAAAATTAGGAAGTGAGAAGATATTTCTTAGCCCTAAGTCGGTAGAAGGCTTTCTTGAAAATATTAATTACATGAAAGAATGGGGATTTAAATAATGCCATATTACATAAAACGAACAAAGGCTAAAAAGAAAAAAGACAAGCCCCTACCTCTGTTTGATAAAGCAGGGGTAATAGTAAAGAAAAAGCCGGATTTGAAAGCTAAACTCGACAAAGAGTTTTCCCTTTTTATCCGGCTTCGTGATTGTATGCCAAACGGTTTCTTCCGTTGTATTTCATGTGGACAGATAAAACCGTTCGAGCAGGCTGATTGCGGTCACTATTTCAGCCGCACACATCTGGCTACTCGCTTTGACGAAAATAACTGTCATGCCGAGTGCCAGCACTGTAACAGATTCAAAGCGGACCATTTGGAAGGTTATCGGGTGAATCTGATAGCTAAAATCGGGCAACAGAAATTTGATTTGTTAAAATGGAAAGTAAAAGATTCTAAGGATAATCCTCAAAATTATAAGAAATCAGATTTCGAGTACGAACAGCTAATCAAGTATTACAAAGCACTTAATAAGAAATTACGAAAGGAGAAAGGAATATGAAATCCACTATCATTGATGGAGTAGAGTATAAACTTACACCGATAAAAAAAGAAAATAAGACAGTCGCTTTATTTATCCTCACTATGCCCAAAAATAATTCATGGAATGGTAAATGGACTGGAGAAGGAAATTTATATGCCTATTCGCAGGTTGCATTTAGACGTGGAAAGCCAATCTATTCAAATCTAAAAGAAGGGAACTTCTATTATGATTTTGGCGATGGATGGGTAGCAAATGTGGAGGTCAGATATGTTACACCAAGTGAATCTAAAAAAATAATGCGGAAATCTAAAGGTTTCTGTGGATATACTTGGATGTGTGATGAGATAATGAAACTTGGACGTATTAGAACCGTTACAGAAAGAAGAGCCGACAATGTACAAACTTCGTGATTACCAACAAAAAGCCTCTGATGCAGCCGTTTCTTTCTTCAACAACAAGGCGAAGAAAACAAATGCTATCATGGTATTACCTACAGGAAGCGGAAAGAGCCTTATCATAGCGGATATAGCAGCAAGACTTGACGGTCATACTTTGGTATTCCAGCCAAGCAAGGAAATACTCGAACAGAACTTCAAAAAACTCTGCTCATACGGTATTCTTGATTGTAGCATCTATTCGGCTTCTTTCAATTCAAAGGAGATAAACCGGATAACATTTGCTACTATCGGTAGTGTTAAGGCTCATCCCGAACTGTTTACTCACTTCAAGAGTATCATCGTTGACGAATGCCACCTTGTAAACCCGAAAGAAGGGATGTACAAGGATTTCTTTGAAGCTGTAAAATGCAAGGTTTTAGGGCTTACCGCAACGCCTTACAGACTATCATCCAGTCGTGATTTCGGTTCTATGCTGAAATTCATTACCCGGACAAAGCCGCATGTCTTTTCAGAGGTTATTTACCATGTACAGGTATCTACCTTGCTTGACATGGGTTATTTGGCGAAACTGAATTATTATCCGATGAATCCTTCGGGGTGGAACGAACTCAATTTGAAGGTAAATACCACCGGTGCCGACTACACCGACAAGTCAGTCCAAAGGGAATATGAACGGATAGACTTTTACGGTTATCTCGTTCATATAGTTCAAAGGCTGATGAATCCCAAAGCCGGAGGAAAACGGAAAGGCATTTTGGTGTTTACCCGGTTTCTGAAAGAAGCGGAGCGGTTGACCTATTCAATACCTGGCTGCGCTATCGTATCCGGTGATACCCCCAAAGCCACTCGTGAAATGATTCTCCGACATTTCAAATCCGGTGAGATACCAGTAGTGGCGAATGTCGGAGTATTAACTACTGGATTTGACTATCCGGAACTTGATACGGTTGTCATGGCACGTCCAACGATGTCTCTTGCTATGTGGTATCAGATTGTCGGTCGGGCAATCCGTCCCCACCCTTCCAAAGAATGTGGCTGGATCGTTGACTTATGCGGTAACATCAAACGCTTTGGCGAAGTGTCTGATTTGCGGTTATTCGATACGGGTAACGGAAAATGGGCAGTTCATTCTAATGGTAGACAATTAACTAACGTGAGATTTTGATTTATGGAATATTACATACCTATTAGCAGACGGCTATTTGAACACCCCTTTTGGTGCGAAGAGCGCGTATTTTCGAGGTTTGAAGCATGGCTTGACATTGTTCAGAGCGCACGATTTGAAGACACGAAGCAACTTATTGGTAATAGGTTCATCGAGGTTAAACGCGGACAGATGCTTGTTTCATTGCGGTTTTTAGCCGGTCGTTGGCAGTGGTCTACAAAGAAAGTGAATTCTTTCCTTGACTTACTGATACAAGACAAAATGATAATCAAGGAAACGCCAAAGGAAACGGGTCAAACCGTTATAACTATCTGTAATTATGATAAATACAATTTTATATCACAGGAGTTGGAAACAGAAAAGAAACAGCAAGGAAACACTAAGGAAACACCATGGAAACAGCAAGGAAACAAAATTAATAAAGATAATAAAGAAAATAAATTGAAAAAAGATAATATTCCCCCCACACCCCCCAAGGGGGAGGGGATTAATTCTAAGGCTCGCCTTCTTTTTGAGGATTATTTCAAGAAAACTTTCTCTGATAGCTATTATTGGACTGCTAAAGATGCTGGAGCTATGTCGCAGTTACTCCAAAAACTAACATTTTCACGGACACAAAAAAAGATGCCCGTTGATGATGACTCTGTATTATACGCTCTTCAAATACTTTTGTCTTCAATTAAAGAAGGCTGGATATTTGAAAACTTCAGCGTAACTAACATCAACTCAAAATATAACGAGATTGTATCACAAGCAAGAAAGGGAAATTCTTCCTTAAATACCGACGTTGGTGTAGTTCTTAAAGAGAACTCCCCAGATAAATACAATTCACCTCAAGAAAGAAAATGGGAAGAAAGATGGAACAAATAGATTTCAAAAGAACAATCGAAAATCTTAAGGAGACAGGATTCAACCCTACTCCAAATATTGTGAATATAGCGATACCGGATGCCAAGAGTGTCCTTTGGCGTGGCTTAAACTATTTCACGGGAAATGCGGAATGGTTGCCCGAATATGAGGAAATAGCCGCATGGCTTTCCGGAAATAATGGGCGGGGACTTTTATGTCATGGCAACTGTGGACGTGGAAAATCTCTTATTTGTTGGAAGATCATTCCTTTGCTCTTGAATCACTATTGCCGAAAGATAGTAGCCTGTTATGATGCACAACAGATGAACGCTGATATAGACGGTGTAAAGGCAAAGCATATCATTTACATAGATGATGTCGGTACAGAAAATTTAAGCGTGAAATATGGAGAGAAAAGACTGGCTTTCTGCGAAATAGTTGATGAAGCGGAAAAGCGAGGTAAACTATTGATTCTGACTACCAATCTGTCGCTCGATGAAATTTCTCAAAAGTATGGAGAGCGTACCATGGATAGGCTGATTTCTATTACTACACGGGTGAAATTCATAGGAAAAAGCTTAAGGAAATGAATGTTACTATCTGTTGGAGAACCAAAAATCAAGCCAAGATGGAAAAGATCCGTCTCAGATTCGGAATTTCCAATTACATGAGTATCAATCGGGAAACGCCCTGTGAGATTCGAGACGAAGACATGGAGCTTCTTCGAGAATGTGAAAAACGTGGATTCATTCAAATAAGAAAGAAATAAATAAAATCATGTTAGTAGGAACAACCAATTTAAACACCACCCTCAACCTTACATACGTGTTAACGGACGTGGTTGAAACACTTCTCTATGATTTGAGAAGCGAGATGGGAAAACAAGGTTATGAATTGCGCTATGACGCAAAAAGGAACTTCAACACAGCCATAGCCGCTATAAGGAAATTAAAGCAGGATGTTGACAAGACCTCTTTTTCTACCCAAGAGGATTTCGGAAATGACTCGGACAGCTTGTTGGCATTCATCCGCCTGTTGGTTGACAGGTGCGGTGACGACGACCGGAAGATGTTTGAGTTTTATAACTATATAAAGCGATTCCCGTCACAAGTGGGACTTGAACTGTCAGATGAGAAGAATGCATTTGCACATATATTCAACAATGGAAATGAATCATAAACTCACTCACGGCTCTTTATTCAGCGGATTTGACGCTCCAAGTGTTGCCGCTTCATGGCTGGGATGGGAAAACGCCTTCCATTGCGAGATAAACCCTTTTTGCAACGAGATATTAAAATATTGGTTTCCTAATTCAGAACATTATGAAGACATTACAAAAACAGACTTTAAAAAATGGAGAGGAAAGATCGATGTCCTTACAGGGGGATTTCCCTGCCAGCCTTTCTCCCTCGCAGGTAGAAGAAAGGGAGCGGATGATAACCGTTACCTCTGGCCGCACATGCTCCGTGCTATACGAGAAATCAGACCCACTTGGGTTATTGGTGAAAACGTTGCTGGAATCCTCACAATGGTACAGCCCGGCAAGGAGACTGAAATGGGATGCCAAACCTCTCTTTTCGGAGAGGATAACCGAAAAAGAATATTGCTACGACAAGAATACGTTGTCGAAACCATCTGTAAAGACCTTGAGCGAGAAGGATACTCCGTCCAACCGTTGCTTATTCCGGCTTGTGCCGTCGGAGCGCCCCACAGAAGAGACAGGGTATGGTTTGTTGCCCACACCGACAGTAATGGAGGACAGGAGAAAACCGAACGGAAATTCAAACAGGCAGAAAAAAATAATGAGCAATCTGAATCCATATTCCATTCAGGAACTTCTTCCTACCGTTCAAACCCTGGGGCTGAAAATGTGCGACAAGAATGGGAAAACACAATTTTACCCGATGGAATTGCTCCCGACACCGACCACCATAGATGCCGGTTCGGGAAGAATAAACAAAAGCAATTCACCAAATGCGAAAGAACGCCCAACAATAGCTTTAGCAGCAAGGAGAGGATTGCTACCGACACCAATGGCGAGCGATGCAACGACCGGAGCGATAATTGGAAAGAACGACCAATTTATTACGACAGGCAACGGTACTCCGAGAAAAATCAATCAGAATGGGACAAACGGAAGTATAGGACTGGCGAGGATGGTTCAGCTACTACCGACTCCCAATGCCCGGGAAGCGGACAAGTACTCGAAGAAATACAATCCGAAAAGCCAGATGGGCACAGCGTTGACCGCAATGGCTGTGAATGGGATGCTGCCTACCCCGACAGCGAGAAGTTACAAAAACGGATCGAAGCCGGAAGACGGTCGGACACAAAGAAAAATGGAACAGGGATGGACAATGGAGTTGAACGATTTAGCGGCTTGCAATATGCTCCCGACTCCGACAACAAGAGATTACAAGAATTCCATGTCTCCCAATGGGATGATGCGGAAAAACGGGAAATTGAGAAACGATGTTCTAAGCAATATTCCTGTGATGATTGGAGAACATTGCCAACAAAGGACTGGCAAGACTTCCCAACTCAATCCCCTGTTTGTCGAGGAAATGATGGGCTTCCCTTTAATGTGGACAACCTTACCATTCCTTTCACAAGATGGAGACAGGAATCAATCAAAGGATACGGAAACGCCATAGTCCCGCAAGTGATTCTTGAAATTTTCAAAGCGATAGAGGAAATAGAACAATCAGAGTAAAACAAAGAAAACTTGAACCTAATGCTGTATAGGAAAGCGTAGTGAAAAATGAAAAAGAAAATAAAAAAAGCCACTCCCAAGAAAGGAATGGCTAATCAAAAATCATTCTTAAAAAAGACAGAGCAAGATTCTGCTAAAGGAGTTATTCTTCTCCAGCAATATTCTTCTCCAATCTAACAAGGTTGAAAAATGAAATGTGTGCGCACCGAGGACATGTTACTGCTACTACTCTGAGGTATGTTGATTGACCTCCAAATGATAGATCAGAACTGCTTCCATCTTTTTCACCTGCTAAAACGTGAAATTCGGTAGGAGCAAAATTATGACCTTCATTTTGTCCACATACAGGACACTTGAATAAACCAGCCTTCTTAATTATTTCAGAAGAAATGGCATCGAATTGTTCATCTTTTAATTCCATGACTAATAATTTTTAAATGTGACATAACAAAATTAGTAATAATCCGGGCACGTCCTCCATTTTTGACTATAAAGTTTTAAATGTGACAATTTATACTTCTCTTCGGAGGCGTGCCCTTTAATTCAAGAATAGAATGAAGAAGAGCGTAAAATGTGAAGTTGAGTTGCCTGCCGGTTATGAGAATGACGGTTGGCTGGAAAAGCTGTTAGGCGCAAGGATAGAAGATGCTTTTGCGGAATCCTATGGAGTTTACGGATTGGATGTTACTGCCTATAATATCGAAGTAACTGACGAAAAAGAAGAAAATAATGAATACTCAATTTGAAAGGTCTGCTGCCGCCACCGATGAGTGGTACACACCGAAAGAAATAATAGATGCCTTGGGGACATTTGACTTAGATCCATGCGCTCCGGTCAATCCGTTGTGGCAAACAGCAGATATCATGTACAACAAGAACGATAACGGACTATCAAAAGAATGGTTTGGTCGTGTTTGGCTGAATCCACCATATTCCCGTCCGTTAATCGAACAGTTTGTCAAGCGGCTTGCGGAACATGGTAACGGCATAGCAT
>CAKUYM010000164.1 GCA_934716785.1 uncultured Bacteroides sp.
AACATCTGACCTAACGTACAGAAACTTCATATAAGGCATTTGACCATGGATGAGATTGCAGAACAAATCAAAGTCCCATAGCTAATTCGGAATGGTTGGTGTAAATGAAGTGGGTATAAAATGGAAAGAATAATCCCTTATCCGAGGAGGTCTCACGGACGCATGGGTGAAGATGAATCATTCGAAGTACCATGACGGAGCAAAACTTGCCGTGAGAAGTCAGCAGAAGTCATAGTACCTAAGGCACGTGTGCCTATGGGGAAGGACTGAATCGGACAGTGCAATAGTAAATGACTGCTACCCTGCGAATCTTTTGTAATCAGATGTCCGAAAGGAACTCTCTATTCGCACGATAGGACGGAATCCGACAATAGGATAGAAGTGATGTTATTCAAAGGGATGGCTGAAAACAACTTGCCACACATCGTGAGATGAGAAAGTCCGAAACCGCCGTATGCGGAACCGCACGTACGATGGTGTGAGAGGCCGGTGAACACGAAAGTAGGAGATAACGCCTATGATTAGTGTTTACCTCCTACTCGATTTTTTTTAACCAAATGAGTGTTTGTCTGTTATTGTTAAGAAAGACAGAAGTCATGTTGGTAGTGGATTCAGGAAAATGGACTCAGGGAGTAATTATAAAATGTACTTTTGAGTGACGTGGTTAGGAGACGTCCCTTTATGTTTTACCATTGATAGGGAAAAAGCTACAATCAGTAGGGCAATGTCACCTTGAACATTGGATTATCCGTATGTTCCTTTCTTATTATGTCAACAAGCTCGCGTACAATCTCGGGATGCTCGGCGGCAATGTCTTTGTCCTCATGCAGGTCAGTTGCGAGATTGTAGAGACGTGGAATGCCTTTGACGACAATCAGTTTCCAGTCACCGCGGCGCACAGCTATCTGGTCGGTTTCATGGAACTCCCAGTATAGGTGTTCATGTCTTTGCTGTTTTGTATTGTCACCGAGCAGTGTCGGAGCTATTGACAGCCCATCGAAACAGTCACCTGGAAGCGAGCGGTTGGTATAGCGCTTGCGAAAATTTTTCACTCCGGCAATGTCGCAAAATGTCGGCATTAGGTCATAGAAGGCAAATGGTAAATCACTTACTGTTCCTGCCTTAATGTGTCCCGGCCACCATGCAATAAACGGAATGCGTATTCCTCCCTCGTAGCATTGCCGTTTCAGCCCACGAAGTTTACCGTCGCGCCCGAAATATTCGGGATCAGCACCGCCTTCTTCATGAGGCCCATTGTCGGAAGTGAAGATTACTATTGTATTTTTGTCAAGCCCCTTTTCCTTAAGTTTCGCCATTATTTCTCCTACGTAAGCATCAAGTCGCGTTATCATTCCGGCGAACTGAGCGTGGGTGTGTTCCACGGGATTATAGCGTGAGCTTTCTTGGCCGCCCCACGTTTTGTCAACGAAAAATTTTTTCTTGTAGCTCTCAAGTATGTCATCGTCTGGCTGTGCCAGTTCGGCATGCGGCAGTGTGTAAGTGAAGAAACCGACAAACGGATGTTGTGTATCCTGCTTGTCTATCCATTCCAAAGCCTTGTCGTGAATAATCCGTGCGGAATATTGCGTACGCTTAAAATATTTGCGCCCGAACATCGGATATTTCATATTGTCTTCCATCACCTCGCGTACTACGGCAGTGTCACCAAGAGCACGCGAGAAACGGTTGAGGAAGTTTGGATAATACAGGTGTGCTTGGAACTGGCAGATATAACCGTAGAATTCGTCAACGCCACGCTTGTCGGGTGTTGATGCGGAGCCCTCATAGCCACCAGCCCACTTGCCAAAGACGCCGGTACGGTAGCCACGATCCTTGAGTATTTCGGGTAGAATCTTGTGGGCAGGGTCATATGGTTCCTGACCCACAACGGCAAAGTCCACGTTGTCGCCATATTTCATAGTGTTGTCATACGACCAGTATTCCTTGTTGCCACGTACATGCGAGTGACCGGAATGTTGACCTGTCATAATCGTTGCACGCGACGGTGCCGATACCGGTGAGCCGGCATAAGCCTGCGTAAAACGTATTCCTTCCTCTGCCACTCGGTCGATGTTCGGAGTGGATATGAACGGCTGACCATAACATGCAAGGTCGCCATAACCCATGTCGTCACAAAGGATAAGCAATATGTTTGGACGCGAGGCGTCTTCTTTCTGCGCCTTTGCAGATTTTGCGGGAAGTAATACCGGTGCGCATACGAGTCCGGTAGTAGCCAAAATAAGTTTCTTGTTCATTGTTGTATATAGGTTGGTTGCAAAGTTACAGTATTATTAATTAAAACTGCCTGTTTTTGGTTGTTACTTATCATATGGTAGCAGAGCGAGGCTATGATACTTTTTATGGTACCATAGCCTCGCAAATATGTTTATATTAAATTTCATTTAGCCCCACCACTGTCGCTGAGTCCAAATAATTCGTTATAACCGGGGTTCTGAGTGAGTTGCGGGTTGAGTACGATCTGGTTTGTCGGCACCATCATCAGATAGTAAGTGTCAATCCAACCGCCATCGGTCAACGGACTCGGATAAGTATATATCCATCCCGAGCCTACAGAATTCTGTTCGCCCGTGGCCTTGCCCGTGCGTTGTATCTCATCGTAGTCAACGAAGCTGCCAGAGTATGCGCTGTTCTTTGTCCCGTAAGGATTATCCTGAGCCTTTATCCACATTCCGCACGGTTGGCGGTTCACGTAGTAGGCAGCCTTCGCCCAGCGACGTACATCATAGAATGCGAATCCCTCACCGAACAGCTCAATCTGCCGCTCGCGGCGGATTTCCCACAATACGGGGTCAACCTCGTAGTTACCGAACTTTCCACCATTGCCAGTCCACCAGGGAGCATTGCCTTTGTCGCGGTTAGGATCGAAGTCGGATGTTATATCTGCCACGGTCATATGGGCCACACCTGAACGGTCGCGCAGCTTGTTGATGGTTTTGTCTGCCACGCCTTGGTCGAAGCGTCCGAGCTCCCATGCGGACTCGGCATAGTTGAGCAGCACTTCCTCAATCTTGAAGATAGGTTTATCGGCCGTGCAGTATGCGCTCGATCCAGTGGAGAATTCCCACATGTCATAGTGTTTCCATGTGTAGTAGCCAGTGCGGCAACGCATATATGCCGTCGTTGAATTGTCGGTCAGGTTAGGACTGTTCTTAGTGAGAGCCGCACCCCAGTTCTGCCCCGGTACTTTCTTCATGCCAGTTCCACCGAACGAACCACCACGCAAACACTGTGTGTTAGCACCAAGATAGTCCATATACGTACGGTATTTGGCAGCTTCTTCGGCTGTCACGGTATGACCTTCAACAACATCGCCTTCGCCCAAGTATTTCCATGTCTTGAACGAGTTCACGCCATCGGCTGTACCGTCATTGGCTGCAACAACATAAGGTGGCTGTATGTTCTGGTACAGACGTGGGTCGCGATTGTCAAACGTATCCCACATGTCCTTACCCTTGCCGCCCTTATATCCGGAGTTGGGATTGGCAATTGGCAGGCCGTTCTTCATAAGGAACATGTCAACGCTGTACTGTGGCACGTCTTCGAAGTGGGCTGCGATGTGCTCATAGTCGTTGAAGCGGTGCATCAGGATACCGTCGTAATACTGCTTGAAGAATATCACACCTGGAACATTGGTGAGATCTTCCGTTGTCCACATTTCGCCATATCCGGCTGCCGGATAGCTCTCGGTACCATTGTATAATGTTGAATACTGATTCATCAAGTCTTGCGACACTTCAAGACACTTAGACAAATATTGTTCGCAAGGCTCGTCAAGTCCGTGATATTTAGCCCATGTTCCCTCGCGTAAAAGGAAGCGTGAGAGTGCTGCTTTCACGGCATTGGCTGTGATAGTATTGTCACCGTCCTCGAAATTGCCGATATTTTGGGCGGCATACTCCAAACACTCGATAATGTGCTGTGCCACTTCAGCGCGCGGAGTACGCGGACCATAGGTCTCCTCGCTCCCTTCATTGATAACCTTGTCTACCCAAGGTACGTCGCCGAAACGATCTATTAGTTCCATATACCACCATGCCTTGAAAAAATAGCCCACAGAACGCCAATGAGCGGCTTCCGTTTCATTAAGCACGCCATCGTCGAGATGGCTGAGCATGATGTTGATACGGCGGATTATGGAGAAGTCCCATCCACCGCCCGATGTTGTCTGTGTGATTGATTGATAGGCATAGGGGTTGCGGCTGTTATCGCGGCTTGTCACGAGTCCGCCATACCAGTCACCGTAGAATGTCGAGCTCACCACTTGTCCATTAAGGTTGGTGCGTATCGTCGTGTTGGTGAACAGGTCGTAGCACGGATACATGAAAGCCTTGAAGTTGTTGTATTCCAGGAAGGCATTGGCCTCGGTAAGATCCGTCTTCGGGATTTTCTCAAGAAAATCGTCGTTGCAACTCGTCAGTGAGAGCGATGTAGCGGCAAGTGCGGCCGCGGCGAATATCTTTATGTCCATTGTATTCATTATTTAAAGTATGTTTTTAGAATGTGATGTTTGCACCGATGGAAATTGTACGGTAATAGGGATAGTCCCACACGATCGCGTTATTGGTGTTACCTTCTGGGTCGTATCCCTTCGGCAGATTAGATATTGTGCCGAGATTCTCAACGCTTACGTATATGCGGGCCGATTCCATGAGTACATGTTTCACCCAGTGTCGCGGCAATGTGTAGCTGAGTGTAATGTTCTTCACTCGTAGATAGGCGGCGTTCTGTAAATACTTGTCACTCACGCGGGTGTTCGAACCTACGTTGTTGCCTTGGTCGTAGATACGGAACAGCTTGGCATTGGGATTCTTTGCCACCATGTAGTCGGAATTCTCTGGGTCGTAGCTCTTGGCTGTCCAATAGTCTGTTTGATTGGAGAACAATGGTTGGAACACAGCATCGGCAGAACCTGAACCGGCAAACGGGAAGATTGACGAACCCGAGAGCCAGTAGTCACGTTTGCCTACGCCCTGCAGACGCACATCGAGACTGAACCCCTTGTAGGTTGCTCCGATGTTGGCTCCAAACTGGAAGCGTGCGCGGTTGTTGCCGATAATCTTACGGTCGCCAGGATCGCTCACGGTACCTGCACCACTGCTGATTACGCCATCGCCGTCGAAATCCTTGAACTTCTCGTCGCCCGGCTGAACCTTTACGCCTTGGATTGATGTTACACCTTCCTTCAGTGTCCATACGTCGCGCTTTGCATCGTCGAGCACGAAGTCATCGATAGTGTAATATCCGTCAGACACATAGCCCCATATTTCACCGAGCTTCTGGCCAACATAGTAGTCGCTGAGAAGTCCTGACTCATTGTTATATTTCTTAATTTTGGCTGTGTTGTCGTAGATATTGAAGCCGATGTTGTAGGCAAAGTCACCGATGTGGTCGCGCCATGTGAGGTTGAGTTCCCAACCGTTCGAGGTAAGGTCGGCCACGTTTTGAAGTGGAGCCGATGCGCCTACGACAGTCGGAATCTCTATGCCGGCGGCAAGCATACCGTTGGTGCGGCGGCGGTAAAGCTCGAATGTTAGTTGCAGACGGTTCTTGAAAGCTGTGAAGTCAGCACCGAGATTGATCGTCTTCACTGTCTCCCATGTAAAGCTACTGCTGACAAGACCCGGTGATGAGATGACATTCACCTTGTCATTCTTGTCGAGCCATACGGTGCTCGGACCTACCGACATTGTGGGCAGAAATTGGTAGGGATTGATATTCTGGTTGCCGATGGAACCATAGCTTGCACGGAGTTTGAGGTCATCGAGCCACGTGCGCGACCAATCCATGAACTTCTCCTGACCAAGACGCCAACCGATAGACACCGACGGGAAGAAACCAAAGCGGTCATTTTTCGGAAACTTTGATGAACCGTCGTAACGTCCGTTGAGTTCGAGAAGGTAGCGATCCATGAAGGCATAGTTCAGCCGTGCGAAGCCACTCCGGATAGAATATTCGGAATAGCCGTCGGTGATTGTCTTGTCGCCAGTTCCTCCTGCGAACGATGGCACGGAAGGTGTGGTCTGTCCTTTCACCTGTCCGTAGAAGCTCTTGTAATAATAACTTTCTTGGTTGAAGCCTGCCATTGCTTTGAACGAATGCTCACCCCAATGGTGCTCATAATTGGAGAATATGTTGAGGGCGTTGTAGCGCTTCTGCGTGTCCTGCATCTGGTAGTAGTCCTGTCCCTGCTCCACTGACCATTTGGCGGCAAGCTGCGTGTCGGCAAAGCGGAAGCGGTCAGAGTAGAAGTGCAAGTCGACATCCTTCTTATCAAAGGTGTATTCGGCTGTAATCGTCCAGTCTTTAAGAGGCTTTAAAATAGAGCGTGTGGAGACACGGGTCACAGCCGTGTTTTCATACGAAACAGGAGCGAGACGCAGCATGTTGCCCGGAGTCTGTGACGGCAGATCCTCGTCAATGCCGAGTATCGAACCTGGAATATCGCCTTCGGGATAATAGCTCACGAGGCGTGTCGTGTAAAATCCCATCATGTTGCCAACAGCCTGCGGTCTTTTCTTGTCCGCATCGGTGTAAAGCAAGCTCGCTTCCTGCGTGAACCACTTGTTGACATCAGCCGATACGAATGCCGATATATTCTTGCGCGTGTATGTATCCTTGTTGGTATCGAGCGGTCCATTCTCATGGCTGTAGCCAGCCGACATGCGGAAGCGTATGCGGTCATTGCCACCTGACACAGACACATTGTGGTTGTTCATTGCACCGGTGGTGAGGATATTCTTATACATGTTTTTCTCACTTAGCCAGTACACGCGGCCGTCAGAGTCCTTAAGAATACCGTCACCGACAGTACTCAGAGAACTTGGATTCTGCTTGTACTGCTGCAGATAATCGCGCCATTTCTCTACGTCACCGTTACCGGCCCAATAAGAGTTAGTATAGCCTGCCTCCATATATGCATCGAGATATTCTGTGAGCGATGATTGCTCAAGCACGTTGAGTGAACGTTCCCAACCCATGTTAAAATTATAGTTGAGGTTTATTTTCGACTTATCTTTCGGACGCTTTGTGGTAACGAGAATCACGCCACCGGCTGCACGTGCTCCGTAGATAGCTGACGATGCGGCATCTTTCAATACGGACACGCTTTCAATGTCGTCAGGGTTCAGAAGGCTGATATCTCCTTCCACGTTATCTATCAGCACGAGCGGTGATCCACCATTGATTGATAGCGTACCGCGAATGTTGAATGACTTTGATTGACCAGGACCTGTGCCGCCGCCGATTGTTAAGCCGGGCATCGCCCCCTGCAATGCCGCGGCGGCATTGGTGACTGGGCGATCACCGAGTACGTCGGCCATCTTCACTTGTGACACCGACCCCGTGAGGTTCTCTTTCTTCTGTGTACCGAAACCTACGACGACCACTTCATCAAGAGTCTTATTGTCTTCGGTGAGTTCTACTTTTATTGGAGAACCATTCCATATAATTTCCTTTGGCATGAACCCTATGAATGAAATTACGAGACGGCTGCCTTTTTTTACGCCACTAAGGTTAAAGTTGCCGTCAATTCCTGTCACGGTGCCATTAGTAGTTCCCTTCACTACGATAGAAGCTCCCATGAGCGGTTCACCACTTGTGTCAACCACGACACCCTTGCATAAGGATGGTTGTTGTTGCATTGTCAAGCCATTTGAGGAAGCATCGGCTCCCGACATACTTGCACTTGCTGGATAGGCAATAAGCGACATCATGAGCAATGCAACTTGAATTGTCTTGTTTTTCTTCATATAGACAAACTTTTTGTAAATGAGGTTAAACTTTTAGGTTATCTTTGCTTATAAACAATAATATCCATGCATCTTTTGCGTTCACAGAACATATAATTGATATAAGCATAATGCAAATATATAATATTTTTATAGAAAAAAGCATATTTTATAAGATTTTTCATTAATATTCTGTAATAATATATTGTAATAGCTAAAAATTAGGCAAACATAATATATTGTCTGCAATGCCGATGGCAGATATTATTTTCGAGGAAGATAAATCTCCATAGGATGAAAACAGTGCTACTTGGATGGGTGGAAAAAATATGCATGCAGATCTTAAATTGGACATTTCATGAAATAAAAATGAGAGTCTGTTTAATTTTTATGTGATAATAGTTTTATAGCTGACACGTTATATATACGTTTCAAGCCGGGTAAAAAGGTTTGTGAAAAACAGTACATATCGAATGCAGGAGAGTAATGAAATATCCTAACTTAGTAAAAATCTTGCAATTTTTATTCTATCTGTACCTCATTATATAGATATTAATAATGAGGATTTTAATAAATTGATGGCTGTTTTAACAATATTGTTATCGCTGTTGCTGAGAAAATAACGACTTTTGCAAATCAGTGCATTATATATGCATTGATTGAATTTTATGAATAATAACCACTCATTTAGTGGTAAATACAGGCTATATGATACATGCAAATCCTAATCCAGAAATGACGGTTGCTGAAGTAAAAGCTTTCCGTGATAACCTTAGAAGGTATACCTTAGGGAATATTACGCGCCAAGAGAAGCAAGAAATAGAAGCAAGAACTCGAAGAATGAATAACGTTGCAGAAAGAATTATAGCTAACAATGGCGGGAAAAACCCAATTCTTGGATATTGATATTTCAATAAATAAATTACTGAGAGAGGACTTGAAACAAGTTCTCTCTTTTTCATGTGGTTGTAAGGAACTGGATGATTTTTTTCACAAAGAAATATATCTTTGTTCCAAGTATCATCATGTCGCGGCTTATTGTGCAAAAAATAAACAAGATAATGAGATCATTGCAATTTTTACCCTATCCAATGATTCCGTTGTCATAGATAATATAGAGGACAAAGAAGATTTTGTTTTAGAGGCAAAAAACAAAATTAGCGATGAGTATATTTCAACATTTGAAAGACAAACCTCGTTTCCTGCCATAAATATTGGACATTTAGGTGTACATAAAGATTGTCAAAGTAAAGGTATAGGCCAGCAAATCTTGGATTTTGTGTTGTATACTTTCCTGACTTTATCGTTTTTTGTCTAATATTTTTCAAATCTGCTTTATAGGTATCTGTAGCGACGATTTTAGCGT
>CAKUYM010000165.1 GCA_934716785.1 uncultured Bacteroides sp.
CGTCAAGATACGAAGGAACATAGACAATGGATAAACGGTAGAGTATCCTACAGCAGGAGCATCGCTTGATGTCACCTGATTGGCATAGGCCAATGCGGGAGGGTCTGTATTGCTACCGGCAATCAATCCCATCAGTGTGAAATAGTTGACTTTGTAATACAATCTTGCGATAGCACCGATGATGAGCAGCGGGATGACGGTAATAAGGAAACCGCAACCTACGTATAACAGACCGTCGCCCTCGACCACCGTTTGCACGAAGTTGGCACCTGCATCTATACCGACACTGGCAAGGAAGAGCACGATACCGATTTCACGAAGCATTAAGTTGGCACTCATTGTCGTATATGTCACCAAGTGGAGTTTATGGCCGAAGCGTCCGATAAGAATAGCTACTACCAACGGACCACCTGCCAATCCTAATTTCAAAGGAGTCGGCATGCCGGGGAACGCAATAGGAAGGCTACCCAAAAGAATACCTAAGAAAATACCAACGAAAATAGTAATGATATTCGGAGTATCCAGACGTTTTAATTGATTTCCCAATACACCGGCAACACGCTCTACCGCATCCTGCTGGCCTACCACCATCACACGGTCGCCCACTTGCAACACCAGATTGGGGTCGGCAAACAAATCCATACCCGAACGGTTGATGCGGGTCACATTGACCTCATACATACTGCGGAAGTGCATGGAACCCAAGGTCTTTCCGTTGATTTCCGCTTTGGTGACCAAGATACGGCGGGATACCATCGGAAGATCTTGTTTCTCCCAGTCTATATTCACCTCTTTGCCGATAAAAACGGTAATAGCTGCGGCATCATCTTCGGAGCAGACGATAAACAACTGATCGCCTACATTAAAAAGAGTTTCATGATTCGGAATGCTGACGTGTCCATCATGACGGATACGAGAGCAGACAAATTGGCGGCCTAAAAAGCTTTTGACCTCCAGCAAGGTCTTTCCGTTGATGGACTCATTGCGCACTTCAAGGCTAAGCATATGAGGCATCAAATGGGCGTCTCCGCTTTGAGTCTTCAGACTTTCTTCCTCTTTTGCCATATTGACACGGAAGATGTAGCGGATGGCTATGATAGAACCGATAATGCCGACAACACCGAGCGGATAAGCACAGGCATATCCCAATGCAATCTGCGGACCGTTGTAGCTCAACTGGTTCAGTGCTTCATTGGCGGCACCGAGTCCGGGAGTGTTCGTCACAGCTCCGTAGAGGATACCTACCATCATCGGCAGTTCCACACGCCCGTTCCATAGGTAATAAAGCCCCAATGCAACGGCTATATTTAAAACGACAATGCCTACAGCCAACAGGTTCAATGTCATTCCTCCCTTTTTGAAAGAAGAGAAGAAAGACGGTCCCACTTGCAGACCGATACAGAATACGAACAAAATCAACCCGAATTCGCGGATGAAATGTAGGATGTGCGTATCGGCCGTGAAGCCGAAATGTCCCATCAGGATGCCGGCAAACAAAACAAATGTGACACCCAAAGATACTCCAAATATCTTTATCTTACCGAGGTACACACCTGCTGCCACTACAAATGCGTAAAGGAGCACGATATGTGCCACGGAACCGGAGTCCCACAATAAACTTTGTAACCAATCCATATTTAAGTAGTTTTTATAATGTCTTTTTCAAAGCGGGTGCAAAATTACTTATAACATTGATGTAAATCAAGTATTTCCTCTCTTTTATTTCATTCATCGAAATGTCCGGCATTTTGTAAGCTGGATAATGAGAAAAATTCCTAAAAAAGCGCTTTATTTTAACTTATTAGTTATATTTGCATATCTAACAACGGACATTTGGAAAGTGATAGATAAAAATAAAGACAGTATTAATTCTTGTTTTAATTTTAGACAGACTATGGCAGACGAAAAAGAAAAACTCTTCTCAGACTTTTCTCCAGTCTCCACCGAACAATGGATGGAGAAGGTTACAGCCGACTTGAAAGGTGCTGATTTTGAGAAGAAGCTCGTTTGGAAGACGAACGAAGGATTCAAAGTGAAACCTTTCTACAGGATGGAAGATCTGGAAGGCTTGAAGACTACCGACGCGCTTCCCGGGGAATTCCCTTATCTTAGAGGAACTAAAAAAGACAACAATGAGTGGCTGGTTCGCCAGGAAATCATAGTGGAATGTCCCAAAGAAGCCAATGCGAAAGCGCTGGATATCTTAAATAAAGGCATTAATTCACTGTCTTTCCATGTAAAGGCGAAAGAACTCAATGCGGAGTATCTTGAAAGTCTGTTGAATGGCATTCATGCAGAGTGTGTTGAACTGAATTTCTCTACTTGTCAGGGGCATGTCGTCGAATTGGCCCATCTGCTGGTAGCTTACTTCCAAAAGAAGGATTACGATGTGAAGAAGCTGAAAGGTTCCATCAACTATGATTTCTTTAACAAGATGCTGACACGCGGCAAAGAGAAAGGTGACATGGCACAAACGGCAAAGGCGCTGATTGAGGCTATCCAACCGCTTCCTTTCTATCGCGTGCTGAATGTGAATGCTCTGACATTGAACAATGCCGGAGCTTATATTTCTCAGGAGTTGGGTTACGCATTGGCATGGGGCAACGAATATATGAACCAACTGACTGAGATTGGCATTCCTGCTGCTGTAGTGGCAAAAAAAATCAAATTCAATTTCGGAATCAGTTCCAATTACTTCCTTGAAATAGCCAAATTCCGTGCCGCTCGTCTGTTGTGGGCCAATATCGTTGCTTCCTACAATCCCGAATGCTTGCGCGATTGCGAAAATAAAGGCCCCAACGGAGAATGCCGTTGCGCGGCAAAGATGGCAGTTCATGCCGAGACGTCCACTTTCAACCTGACCCTGTTCGATGCGCATGTGAACTTGCTTCGTACACAAACCGAAGCGATGAGTGCCGCATTGGGGGGGGTGGATTCAATGACCGTCACTCCGTTTGACAAGACTTACGAAACTCCGGATGAATTCTCGGAACGCTTGGCACGCAACCAACAACTGCTGTTGAAAGAGGAATCTCATTTCGATAAAGTGATAGACCCGGCCGCCGGTTCATATTATATTGAAAACCTGACTGTTTCCATAGCACAGCAGGCATGGAACCTGTTCCTGTCTGTAGAAGAGGCCGGTGGTTTCTATGCGGCATTGAAGGCCGGAACCGTTCAGGCTGCTGTCAACGAAAGCAATAAGGCACGCCATAAAGCGGTAGCTCAACGTCGCGAAGTGCTATTGGGCACTAACCAGTTCCCCAATTTCAATGAGAAAGCGGGAGATAAACGGCCGGTTGAGACGAAATGTTGCTGTGGCGGAAAAGAGCATACTTGTGAAAAGGATGTGGATACATTGATATTCGACCGTGCCGCCAGCGAGTTTGAAGCATTACGTCTTGAAACGGAAGCATCCGGCAAGCGTCCGAAAGCCTTTATGCTGACGATCGGCAATTTGGCTATGCGCCAGGCTCGTGCACAATACTCCTGCAATTTCTTGGCTTGTGCAGGTTATGAAGTGATTGATAATCTTGGCTTTGAAACAGTAGAAGCCGGAGTAGAGGCTGCCATGGCTGCGAAAGCGGATATCGTTGTGCTCTGTTCCAGTGATGACGAATATGCAGAATATGCCATTCCTGCCTTCAAGGCATTGAACGGTCGCGCCATGTTTATCGTTGCCGGTGCGCCTGCCTGCATGGACGAACTGAAAGCGGCGGGCATCGAAAACTTCATCCATGTCCGTGTCAATGTGCTGGATACCTTGAAAGAGTTTAACGCCAAGTTATTGAAGTGATGGACTTCAATAGTGAATTGTAAATCGTTCAATCGTAAATAACAAGATGAGAAAAGATTTTAAAAACTTAGATATATATGCCGCATTTCAGCCTGCTAACGGTGCTGAATGGCAAAAGGCCAACGGCATCTCTGCCGACTGGGAAACGCCTGAACACATTGAAGTGAAGCCTGTTTACACCAAAGAGGATCTCGAAGGGATGGAGCATCTGAACTATGCTGCAGGAATTCCGCCCTATCTGCGTGGTCCGTATTCGGTCATGTACACCCTTCGTCCTTGGACAATCCGCCAATATGCCGGATTCTCTACCGCCGAGGAATCAAATGCTTTCTATCGCCGTAACTTGGCTTCCGGTCAGAAAGGTCTGTCTGTAGCATTCGACTTGGCTACTCACCGCGGCTACGACCCCGACCACGAGCGTGTGGTAGGTGACGTAGGTAAGGCCGGTGTGTCCATCTGCTCTTTGGAAAATATGAAAGTCCTGTTCGATGGCATTCCTTTGAACAAGATGTCCGTGTCTATGACAATGAATGGTGCGGTACTTCCGATTATGGCCTTCTATATCAATGCCGGTCTGGAGCAAGGCGCTAAACTGGAAGAGATGGCGGGTACTATTCAGAACGATATTCTGAAAGAGTTCATGGTGCGTAATACCTATATATATCCGCCGGCATTCTCCATGAAGATTATTTCCGATATTTTCGAATATACCTCACAGAAGATGCCGAAGTTCAACTCGATCTCTATCTCCGGTTATCACATGCAGGAAGCAGGTGCCACGGCAGATATCGAGTTGGCTTACACCTTGGCGGATGGTTTGGAGTATCTTCGCGCCGGTGTTGCTGCCGGTATCGACATTGATGCGTTCGCTCCGCGATTGTCTTTCTTCTGGGCAATCGGTACAAACCATTTTATGGAGATTGCCAAGATGCGTGCTGCACGTATGCTGTGGGCAAAGATAGTGAAACAGTTCAATCCGAAGAATCCGAAATCGTTGGCATTGCGTACTCACTCTCAAACTTCCGGCTGGTCGCTGACTGAGCAAGATCCGTTCAATAATGTAGGACGTACTTGTATCGAGGCCATGGCTGCCGCCTTGGGGCATACCCAGTCTTTGCACACCAATGCGTTGGATGAGGCTATCGCTCTTCCGACGGATTTCTCCGCACGTATCGCACGTAATACTCAGATTTATATTCAGGAGGAGACTTACATTTGTAAGAATGTCGACCCGTGGGGCGGTTCTTATTATGTGGAGTCATTGACGAACGAACTGGCTCATAAGGCTTGGGAACGAATTCAGGAAGTGGAAAAATTAGGCGGTATGGCGAAAGCTATCGAAACAGGCATTCCTAAGATGCGTATCGAGGAAGCTGCTGCCCGCACGCAGGCCCGTATCGACAGTGGCACGCAGACTATTGTCGGTGTGAATAAATACCGTTTGGAGAAAGAGGCTCCGATTGATATCCTTGAAATCGACAATACGGCTGTCCGTATGGAACAAATCGAGAATCTGAAGCGTTTGAAGGAAGGACGTGATCAGGCTGAAGTAGATCATGCGTTGGATGCCATTACCGAGTGTGTGAAGACCGGCAAGGGGAACTTGTTGGAACTGGCGGTAGAAGCTGCCCGTGTCCGTGCCACATTGGGTGAGATCTCCTATGCTTGCGAGCAGGTCGTGGGACGTTATAAAGCAATAATCAGAACTATATCAGGCGTGTATTCATCAGAAAGTAAAAATGACAGCCATTTCAAATATGCATGCGAACTGGCTGATAAGTTTGCGAAGAAAGAGGGTCGCAGACCTCGTATCATGATTGCAAAAATGGGACAGGACGGTCATGACCGTGGTGCCAAGGTGGTAGCAACCGGTTATGCGGACTGTGGTTTCGACGTGGATATGGGACCGTTGTTCCAGACTCCGGCGGAAGCAGCCCGCGAAGCGGTGGAAAACGATGTTCATGTAGTGGGTGTGTCTTCATTGGCTGCCGGACACAAGACGTTGATTCCGCAGATTATCGAAGAACTGAAGAGACTGGGTCGCGAGGACATCCTCGTTACTGCCGGTGGGGTGATACCCGCTCAGGACTATGACTTCCTATATAAAGCTGGAGTTGTCGCTATTTTCGGTCCTGGTACTCCGGTAGCCAAATCGGCCGCACAGGTCCTGGAGATCCTGTTGGATGAAGAGTAACTGTTGAAAACTCTTTAAAGAATCTATATAATCCCGTTTTTCTCACTTTGTAAAAGTGGAAAAACGGGATGTTTTTTTTCTCTTGAAAACTTTGCCGGAGATTAAAATTGCCTATATTTGTCCGATTATCCACATTTAAAACTTATCAATGAGCAAAAAAACAGCAGACTTGGATATCCTTTTTGAGCAGTTTTACGCAGCTAATTTCCCTCGTGTTAAGAATTATGCAAAGCTTTTGACAAAGTCGGAAGAAGATGCGGAAGATATTGCGCAAAATATATTTCTTAAATTGTGGATGCGTTCGGAGTTGTGGGAAAAAGAGCAGGAAGATATGACAGGTTATTTATACACAGTAACCCGAAATGAAATTTTTAATTTGTTCAAGCATCAGAGGATAGAGCAGGAGTATGAGGATAAAATCATAAGTTCGCAGTTGATAGGTGAACTGAGTGACGATGATTCATCTCTTTTAGAGAATTTATATTATGAAGAGAAATTGTTGCTCATCAATATGAAATTAAGCGAATTGTCTCCACGTCGCAGACAAATCTTTGAAATGAGTCGTTTCGACAAACTTTCTCATAAAGAGATAGCCAAACTATTGCAGATTCCATTGCGTACAGTGGAGGATCATGTCTACAAAACAATCCTTGAACTGAGAAAAACGTTAATAATTGTTGCTTTATTCTTTTTTGCTCCGTAGTTTTCCTTTCTGAATGGTGATATTTATACAGGTGACTTTAAACTGGAATAATAAATATTACTTTATGAAAAACTATATTCGCAATGTGGTCGAGCATTATATTAAACATGATTATCCGGAGTCTATAAATCGTGATTTCCGTATATGGCTGACTAATAATAAGCATACAGAAGAGAAAGAAAACGAACTGACCCGACTTTGGGCGGAAACGGAGGCTGTAGTAACTGCCGATTATCCTAATTCTTTGAAACGTATGTATGAGTTGACGGGAATTGGAATGAGGCGCAAGATCAATTTATTGCGTACTCGTCTGATGGCTTGGCAGGTGGCAGCAGGGCTGTTGGTGGCAGCTTGTTCTATATCTGTTTATTTAATATTGCAAAACCATCGGATACCGGATTCGGATTTATTGCAAGCTTATATCCCCACTGCTGAAATGAAGAATATAGTGTTATCAGACGGTACTCAAGTAATGATTAACTCGCGTAGTACATTACTTTACCCGAAGCAATTTAGGGGAAATACTCGCTGTGTTTATTTAGTAGGAGAAGCTGATTTTAAGGTGAAAAGTGATGAGAAACATCCATTTGTAGTAAAATCTACAGATTTCCAGGTTACTGCATTGGGCACAGAATTTAATGTAGCAGCATATCCGGAAGAAGATAAAGTAACGGCTACATTGATTTCCGGAAAAGTATTGGTAGAATATAACGGACAGAAAGAACAGAGAACACTGAATCCTAATGAACAGTTGGCTTATAATAAGCGTACTCGGTCAGGGATGGTAGTTCGTCCTGATATGCAGGATGTCACGGCTTGGCAACGGGGAGAAATTATTTTTCGTAGTATGACGTTGGAAGAAATCTTCACTCGACTTGAACGTAAGTATCCTTATGTATTTGTGTATAGCTTTCGTAATCTGAAGAAGGATCGATTTAATTTTTCTTTTAGGCAGGAAGCTTCCATAGAAGAAGTTATGGATATCATTTCTCGTGTTACTGCAAATGTATGTTATAAAATAATAGATGACCGATGTTATATTTACAATAAAAATGAAAAAGAAATTCAACATCAAAAAATATGAAGAAAGGCTATCGAATAAGAAAATCATAGTATCGGGTATTTCTTGATATTAATTCTGAATATCAGAGTATTAACTTTAAATATATAAAAGCCTATGTGAAAAAATATCCGGGAAAAGCTGGACCCTTCTCCCGGATGTGAAATTAGAATCTTACTATTAGCTGTTATACAGACAGTAGCAATTTGAGAATTTAACTTTTCTGCATAAACTAAATACTAAGAAAATGCAACAAATTTATAAAATAAAAGTAAACAAGCCGGGTGTCGGATGGACTTTTATGCTTTTTTTATGGTTTCTATTCTTTTCAGCTTCGGCTTTTGCTCAAAGTGAGCATATACGAATCACTATTTATAAAAAAAGCATATCAGTTATTGATGCCTTAAAGGAGGTTGAAAAACAAGCTGGTTTATCTGTCGGTTATAATGAATCGCAGTTGAAAAACAAGTTGGTTACTAATCTCAATTTGGAAAATGAAACTCTAAAGGGAGCTCTTGAAGAAATTCTTAAGGGAACGGGATATTCATATCAGTTAAAAGGAAAATACATAATTATTGTTCCTTTGGATAATCCGGAGCAGTCTTTTACCGTCAGACATGTGGAAGGAAAAGTTTCAGACACCAATGGAGAACCGTTAATTGGAGTGAATGTACTGGTGAAAGGTACAGAGGATGGGGGAATTACGGATTTGAACGGGAAATATAAGTTATCTACTAAAAAAAATAATCCGGTTCTTGTCTTTTCGTATATCGGTTATAAAAAACAGGAGATTCCATTAAAAGGACAAACTTTGTTGAACGTGACATTATCAGACGATACGCAGGTGGTTGATGAGGTGGTGGTTACCGCTTTAGGCATCAAACGTTCGGAAAAAGCGCTTTCTTATAGCGTTTCAATGATAAAAGCTGATGATATAACAGCCAATAAGGATGTGAACTTTATCAATTCCTTGAATGGAAAGGTGCCGGGAGTAACAATTAATTCATCCTCCGGTGGAGTGGGTAGTTCATCTAAGGTACTCATTCGAGGACAAAAATCAATCAGTCAGTCTTCTAATGCTCTTTATGTTATTGACGGTGTCCCTATGTTGACAGTAGCTGGAGAGGGAAGTTCGGAATTCGGTTCGAGTGGAGCGACTGATCCGATAGCTGATATTAATCCGGAAGACATTGAGTCAATTTCTGTATTGAATGGGGCGGCCGCTGCAGCTTTATATGGTTCAGATGCAGCTAATGGAGCTATTCTGGTTACTACGAAAACAGGACAGACGGATAAGACAGTTGTAACGGTAACCAGTAATGTAGATTGGATGCAGGCTGTTTCAACC
>CAKUYM010000166.1 GCA_934716785.1 uncultured Bacteroides sp.
TTCACTCAGAAAGATGAAACCAATAACGTCGAGACTACCATTCAATTGGACGTGAACAGCAAGGAGTTTATTAGCGCTATCAAGTCGGTTGATACTAAAATTGCCGGTAAACTTCTAAAAAAGGTTGAATACACCAATACTCTGAAAAACAAATATAACTATAACAATCATGTATTCTCTTTTCAACCTACTTACAGCAAGGAGATAAATTATGAATACACTTCTGGTAGTTTATTATCTACCACAGAAAATAATTTTGAGTATGACGATTACGGTAATGTAACGAAACTGATAACCACCTCAGGGTCGAATGTCATTACCAATACCAATACCTATACTAATGATGAAAGTAAATGGTTCCTTGGACGATTGACAAAAGCAGTAGTCAATAAGAAAAATGCTTCTGAGAATATAACCCTGACCACCAACTATGAATATGATTCTACCAGCGGGTTGTTAGTAAGGGAGGAGTATGATCCAAGTGATACAGCTTTAGGCTATTCCAAGACATATTTTCATGATGATTTCGGTAATATTACAAAGAGTTCGACTATCCCTCAAGATTCTGCTCAACCTACGAATACAGTCACGACGAGCTATGATGCTTCTGGACGTTTCATCGTAAAATCTACCGATAACATGGGATATAGTGCTGTAAATACAATTAACTATGACCTTGGCGTAGTAATATTAACGAAAGATCCGAATAATTATGAGACTCAATTTGAGTATGATATATTTGGTGATCTCCAAGTAAAAAAAACATTATTAAAGTATGAAAAGAGTACTTATCAATGGATATCCGGTGATAGTGATGCTCCATCTAACGCAGTCTATCTTAAGAAGACGGAAATCAAAGGAATTGCTCCCGTAACTGAGTATTACGATATTCTCGGTCGTGTCATCCGTACTGTTGCAGTTGGTTTTAACTCCCAAAAGATTTATGTTGATGTGGTTTATAACACCAAAGGTCAGGTTGAAAAGACTTCTGAACCTTACTTTGCAGGGCAGACTGTTTATTGGAACCGCAATGAATACGACATTGCTGGTCGTATAAGCAGACAGATATATGCAGACAACTCAGCTTATACCTTCCAGTATAATGGATATGAGACCACTACTACCGATCCTCTTGGACATAAAATTGTGAAGAAAGTTGATGCCTATGGCAACTTGATTGAAAGTACGGATGCTAAAGGCGGTAAAGTAATCTATACATATGATATCTCAAATAACTGTATCCGTGTCGTCTCTCCGCGAACCACCATTACCAGTATTTTTGATAATACAGGTAATAAAAAAGCTCAGGTTGATCCTGATATGGGTACTTCATCTTATACCTACAACTGTTATGGTGAACTCTTATCAAAGACAGTAAATGGTAAAGACTTTGCTTATGAATATGATAAGATGGGGCGTATCAGGAAAGAGACTAATCCTGACGGGATAATTACTTATGCCTATGATTCTCATTGGAAAGGCTCTCTGGATAAGGTAAGTTCCAGTAATGGAACGTCTGAAGAATACTTTTACGATTCTCATGGTCGTTTAGTAAAAAGGGCGGAGGTGACTGACGGTAAGACTTTTATAACCGAAACTTCCTATAACACAGCAAATAATCTTCCGGAAACAACAACTTATCCGTCTGGCTTGAAGGTGAAAAACGAATATGATGCCACTGGATACTTAAATGCAGTTAAGAACCAAGCTACAGGTTATACCTACTGGACGGCCAGCAAACGAAATGCCCGTGGACAGTTGGAATCTATTATTTATGGTAATAAGTTGATTACCAGTGTTACTTACAATGCACAAAAGGGATATATAACTGACATTTCTACCAGTGGTATTCAAAATTGGTCCTATGCTTTTAATACGGTTGGCAACCTTACTGAGCGTAGAAACAACCTTCGTAACCTGAGTGAACACTTTGAATATGATGAACTGGACCGTCTGGTTAAGGTCAGACAGAACGGGAATATGTTGTCGTGGACCGTGACAAAGCTTGAACTGGACCGTCAGATTAAAGTCAGCCAGAACGAGAATAAGTTTTCGGGGATCGTGATAAAGAATGAACTGGATGGTCTGGTTAATGTCAACCGTAACAATGCTCTGAAGCAGGAGATGCGTTATGATGCTATGGGTAACCTGACTTATAAGACGGGTGTTGGAAGCCTGTTCATTTATCAGAATGGTACGAATCGTTTGGTAAGTGTGACTGGTGGTGGCTATAATCCGAAAGCATGGGATGAAATAACCTATACGGCTTATAATAAGGTTTCATATATTAGGTCCGGAACAGATTCTCAAAGTATTTTGTACGGTCCTTCCCAGCAGAGAAAGAAAACGGTGACAGTTGTTGACGGTGTTACGGAAACGAAATATTATTGCGGTGGGTTGTACGAAGAAGTCCAAAAAGGTAGTGAGACGAAGAAAATAAGCTATATCTTTGCAGATGGCGAGTCCATAGCGATCTTTGAACAGTCTACCATTAATGGTGATAAGCTTCTTTATCTTCACAAAGACCATTTGGGTTCAGTTCAGGCACTGACCAATGAGTCTGGAGCACTTGTGCAAGAATTGAGTTATGATGCGTGGGGTAAACGTCGTAATCCGATAAATTGGGAGGACTATAGCAGTATTTCTGCAGCTAGCTCTTTGACTCCTTGGGGATTTACCGGTCATGAGCATATGGATATGTTCGATATCATCAACATGGATGGTCGTATGTATGACCCTGTGCTTGGGCGTTTCCTTTCTCCTGATCCGTTTGCTCAGGCTCCTGATTATACGCAGGGATTGAACAGGTACATTTATTGTTTGAATAATCCTCTATCCTTGTATGACCCTACTGGATATAGTTGGTTTAGTAAAGCCTGGAAATCATTGGTGGCTACCGCAGTTGGTATTGCAGTCACTATTATAACTGCTGGTTCTGCCACTGGTCCTTATGTTGCTTTACTGGCAGGTGCCGCTGGTGGGGCTGCAGCAGGTCTGACAAGTGCTTTGCTGAACGGAGCTGATATTGGGCAGATAGCCAAGTCTACATTCATAGGTGGATTTTTGGGGGCAGTGGGTGGCTTCCTGTCGTTTGCATCCGGTGAAGGACTTTTTCTTGAACGTTTATTCAAGCATACATTTTCACAAGCCTGGTTAGAGGGTATCCGTGGGGGTAACATGAAACATGGTTTGTTAGCTGGTGCGACGTCAGTTATAGGAGGTGCGACTGTTGAGAAATATGGTTCACAATTAGGCAAGGGTGGAGAGGCTGCGGCCAATGCAATTATTTCTGGCACTGCTGCTGAACTTGGTGGCGGTAAGTTTGCAAATGGTGCCATAACAGGTGCCTTTGAGAAGCTGTTCAACGATTTTATGCATACGGACCCACCCCAAAAAGGTAATGAAGTCCTAGTAGGACAAGTTGAAGACGGAGGATGGTTGGCTACTGCCGCACCCGTAGCATTAGCACTTTCTGCGGCTGATGGTCCTCTACCTATTGGTGAAGCAGTTGGTGCTGTAGTTCTTGGAGTAGCAGTAGCACATGATGTAGCCACAAAAATACACTTAACTTATGTATTGACAAATGATCTGGGGCAAGTATATATTGGCCGTACAAGTGGATATGGTGATCCAAAAGCTATTATGATGAAAAGATTTTATTCACATGGAAGGAAGCTGGAAGGATTTGGACACCCTGTTATAGATAAAGTAGCGAAAGGTCCAGCTGGTTATTTTGCAATAAGAGGAAGAGAACAACAATATATTGATTATTTAGGTGGCATTGGAGCTCCTAGAGTTGCTAATACCATTAGAGGGGTTGCTCGTTTTAATCCTTATGGAAGAGCATTTCATGCAGCAGCAAGTCTAACCTTCGGATCAATAGCTGATTATACGGGATTTTGAAAAGTTTAAATAATAAAAATATGAAAAAAAAATTAGACCAAAAAGCTTTAGATGAACTCTCTTTTATGAGAGATTGGAATTGGGTAATAGTGGACTTCCTTGTCAAAAATGAAAATGAAGAAGTCTTCAAAGAGCTCTTCAAAGAACTCCATCAAATTATTTCTATTACATTTGACAAGAAGGATTTAAGAGGAATGAGAATGATATATAACGATAATAATGAAATGGCTAGAGGTTTATCACAAGATAAACAGAGCGAACTAAATCAGATATTGAAAGAGAAATTTGGTTTCAGTTTGGAAAGAGCCCATGATTTAAACTTAGCCAAGATAAATCAAATACTTCAAAGAGGTTATTTAAAAAATGATGATGAATTTCGTTTGCTATTATCTCATACTGATGAAATTTATGCGGATAGTAGTAAGAAAAAAGAAGTTGAAACCTTAGAAAATTTAATGGCCGATTATGAGAAAAGTAAAGCTGCTGAGATATTAAAAAAACGTACATAGAATATGTGAATATCGTTTGGAGTTAAAGAGATAAGAAGAATTTCTTCAAATAGGAATTCTTCTTATCTAAATGTTTAGTTAATCTGAAAAGTAGTAAACGAAATAAAACTGATATATTAATCAATGAAAGAACTAAAAGCCTTTTCTATTCCGACAATAATGACTATCAGCATACTCATTTGTCTATTGCTCCTATTTGTTATAGGTGTTTTTAATTTCAATAATAATTATTATTCATATTACCATCGAGCTAAACAACAAAAAGAGGATATAAACTCTCTGTTTGTGCTATATTGTAATGATAGTACATTATTGAAAGAAATAGAAGAGGAAGGGTTCTATCAATTGTATGAAGACAATCCTCACACTGCTGTTTCTATTAAAACTAAGAAATGGGGATTGTACGAAAGTGTTGAAGTATGTGCAACGGATAGTTCTTTCTCATCCATTCGCTTATTGGGTAAAGCGCGAGAGTGTGACTATGAAGCAGCGTTGTGGGTTTGTAGTCGAGATATGCCTCTATCGTTTGGTGGAAAGTCGGAGGTTAAAGGTAGTACTTATATTCCTACTGATGGAATTAAGTATGCTACATTGGGGAGTCTTACTTTTCAAGGAAAAGAAATTAGAGACTATCATATTGATCTTTCAGAAAAAGAACTTCCGGAAGTGGATCGTTCAAATTTATACTTAATGGATAAATATTTAAAAGAAACTGAGTTTATACCTTCTTCGGAGGATAGTCGATATAAGCCCTATTATAGTTTTTCGGAGGAAGAGACTCATTTTTATGTACCAGACGATATCCAGCAGTATACAATGAAAGGCCATGTGGTATTACACGGGGATGACATTCTACTTTCTTCCGGAACTATACTGAATGATGTTATCTTATTAGCCAGACGAGTTACAATTAATGAGGGGTTTCACGGCTCTTTACAGATCATTGCTACAGATACGGTAATACTTGGCAAAAATGCACATCTTAGTTATCCTTCAGGAATATATCTGAAAGGTAATAATGATAGGACCTATTTATATATGGATGAAAATAGTACTCTCAATGGATATGCTATTATTTTTGGAACAACAGAAAATAATACGGACTACAATGTAGAGATAAATTTTCGACAAACGCCAACTGCTGTTTTCAATGGACTTTTGTATGTGGATGGAGTTGCTTGTTTGCAAGGGTGCTGTTATGGTGGAGTTTATTTGAAAGAATGTTGCTATGTTTCATCTGATAGTTTTTTTAATTCTACAATATGTGATGCAAGAGTATATCGTAATAATCAAATAGCTTTTCCATTCTTTTTCAAGCAAAGCGATTATAGGCGTAAGGATTTGAAGACATTGAACTAACTTTTGAGACAGAAAATAGTTTGTTCGTTCGCATTTATTAATTTATTATACTTTAAGACATGAAACAGATTTTGATTTTATTATTTTCATTAATGGCGTTAACAGCCTGTGAAGATATCTTTGTAAAAGATATCTCTGATAAACAAATCAATATTGTAGCTCCTGCCAATAATATTGTTTTGGATAAAAGTGAGGTTACTTTAGTTTGGGAAGAATTAGAAGGAGCGCAAAACTATCATGTAATAGTTGTTTCTCCTTCATTAGCAGAAGTCCGATATTATGCTTGTGATTCTATTACTGAAGATTACAAATTAAAAGTATCACTACCTAATGGAGCCTATGAATGGTCTGTACAAGCTACTAATTCAGCTCATAAATCACTTAAAACTTATGAAACATTCCAGATTACTACACCATGAAATATAGAAAAAGCACAGTCTCTATTTTATTGTTTCTATGTTTTGTTGTTTGGGGAACAATTGGATGGAAAGTATATTCGAACATGAAGGATTCGCCATTGCCAGTCCTTCAAGTTGCCAAACCTGTTATAGCAGAGAAGAAAGATAGTGTCTATCTCTTGTTAAACTATCGAGATCCATTTTTAGGTGATTTTTTAATAAAGGATGAGGTTAGTACCGAAGCGCTACAAGAGCAAAACTTTGAAACCCCAGCCCAACAAATGGGTTATGAAGAAGATATAGTTCCAAATTTTCAATATAAAGGAACCATAAGGATAGGGAAAGTATCACAAGCCATTGTAGCTTATCAAGATGAAAGCATCCTTTTGAGTGTGCTGGATAAGATAGACGAATTTGTTGTATTACAAATATCCGAAAAGGCCTTGACGGTAAGCCGGGCAGGTAAAAAACATCAATTAAATCTTGAATGAGCAATATATCTGTTGTATATAGAATTAAATTACAAGCTTTTAGTCTTATAGAAACTATTGTGGCTTCGGTAATTTTTATGATTATATTTCTTATAAGCATGCATACTTTGACAAGCCTTGCAAAATATGATATTACAGATACTAGTTATTTGAATATGGAGAATGAACTACAAAAATTGCGTAAAGGTCTTGTTCTGGGAGAGTCTTTTCCAACTGAACAGGAATATGTTTATGAATGGGGCAATATCAATATACATATTACTCCTTATAGAAATAATGTTTACTTAGTTGAATTGACTGCTGTGAGTAAGAAAATGCATAAAACAATTTACTACCGTTTTTTGCAGGCTACTCCTTATTAATTGTCATTAGTTATGAACCTGAAAAAAAAGAAACCCAGATTTTTATTAGTTTCTCTACCAGCTTTCACGGTGGCAGAGCTTTTAGTAGTTATGCTTGTTGGAGGTATTGTCTTCTTAATAGTTTTCGAAGGATTGAATATTGTGAGACAGTATAGTAGTCTAATAAACCGCAAATTGATGGAAAAAACCACTTTAATTTGTGGTCATCAGACACTTGAAATATTAATGGAACAGAGTGACAGCATACGAAAAAATGATCAAGGAATTCTTTTTTATTCAGCTGCTTCAGCTGAAATAGAGAATTATTTGGTAGTTGACTCTGCTAATATATTATTGTATCGAGGATCGGCCAGTGACATTCTCTTCCCCAATCCAATACGTGTGAATTTTTGTTTTCTTAATGAGGAAACAGGCTTAATTGATTCAATCTTTATTGCAGTGAAAGCCGGTAGAGACACCCTTAGATTTGACTATGGTTTATCACCTCTTCACAACATAAAGTTAAATATCTATTCAGAATAAACAAAAAATGAGCAGTTATAAAAAAACAATGATGAAGGATAAAGTAAAATATGTCCTATTTTCACAACTTTATTCTCTTTTGAGTTCCGGATTAAATTTTAGTTATTCATTTGAACTATTAATTCACGAGGAGGAAAAGAAAAAGGAAGTTGGGATATTAAAAGAAGTATATCGTAAAATTGTAGTGGGGAATGAGTTTTGGAAGAGCTTGGAAATGGTAGGTGCATTTACAGAATTAGATTGTGGAGTTGTACGTATTGGTGAAGAAACCGGAAAAATAGAACAATCACTAATGTTTTTGAGTGATTATTATCAAAAAAAGAATGAACAGAAGCGTATGTTGACGAGTGCATTGAGCTATCCCTTGATAGTTATTATAACAGCTTTTCTCGTTCTTTTTTTTTATGATTACCGTGGTTGTCCCTATGTTTGAACAAGTTTATTCACGTATGGGAGGAAGTCTTCCCCCAATAACCCTATTTATTTTACAACTATCATCTTATTTTCCGATAGTTCTTACAATAACAGGCATTGCTATCCTACTATTAATAATAATTAAATTCGTCTATGGGAAAACCGGAGGTTACCAACGGTTTACTTCTAACTTGCTTCTACGGCTTCCTTTTATCGGTAACCTTATCCGTAAACATTATCAAGCTCAATTTTGTAAATTATTATACCTATTAGTCAGTTCGGATGTCCCTTTATTACGCTCTTTATTGATGTTAGAAAGCATCATTCACTTTTACCCTTATAGAAAATCCTTTATTAATATTGCTGAAGGATTAAAGAAGGGGGACTCTTTTTCAAACAATATGGAAAAATATAAAGATATATATGATTATAAACTAATAACACTTATTCGCGTAGGAGAAGAAACAAATAGTTTAGCCAATATGCTATCCAGTCAATCCAAGGATATTACTTCTGAACTTGAGCATGAGTTAAAGCAATTCGGTAATATCTTGGAACCAATCCTTATTTTGGGAGTTGGTGGAATTGTTGCCTTTGTTTTGATAGCCATGTATATGCCAATGTTTCAGTTGGGACAGACTATTTCTTGATGATTGTTTACAATGAGGAGTTAAAATTATAGGGTTGATTTTATCATAAACTCATTTATATTTTATATATGTTGAATTATTTGACAAGTTGAATGTTTTTTTTCTACCAATACGCCCGAGATAATCAATCATACCTTTCGCACGTGGTGGACTAAAAACGCCCCTTCATATAAGATGAAAAATAAAAAAACATCTGCCATCTGCAACAAAATCAGTATAACATACTAACTATCAAGCCATTAAAGCGTTGCAGATGCCGTTGCAGATGGTTGCAAATACTGGGTTATCTGCAACACTTTGTTTGCGATAGAAAACTGTCTTTTAAGAGTAGGCACAACATCGCATCGCTAAACATTAGCCTCCGTTCCCATGCACGGAAACTATCGTTTCCTACGCAGAAACTCCAGTTTCCCGCTTGGGAACGGGAGTTCCAACGTAGGAAAC
>CAKUYM010000167.1 GCA_934716785.1 uncultured Bacteroides sp.
GGGTTTAAATGTTTTTGCGAGTGCAAAGATACAATCAAACCGCAAGGGGGAAAATGGGTACTTTATCGAATGCTTACGACACAACAGTGCCACAATGCAGATTTGTGATGTTTCATATTGGCGTATGGCGACAGGAGTGGGCAGATATACAATAATAGAAAAACGAACAAGGAGAGTCTCTGCTTTTCTCTTTGCTCGTTTTCAATTATATCGCTGTTACGTTTCAGTGGGAAATGCTAATGAGTTTGCATCCCAATGCGGTCTCAATCTTTGCAATGGTCTGCACTGTGAAGTTGTGTCTGCCGGTCATCCACTTCGAAATTTCCGACTCTTGCTTGTGGATCTGCTTGGCAAAGTCTTTCTGTGTGAGGTTCTTTGATTTGAGCACCTCGCTGATGCGTTCGGCTATTCCGAAAGAAAGTTCAAATTCCGCTTTCTGTTCCTCAGGAATAGACGCAAGGCACTGTCGGAACAATTCATTCTGTACCATAATTATAAGATGTTAGATTTCAAATGTGGCACTCTGTATATCGGTTATCATATTCTTTTCGATAGTCACTCTACCTGCTTTTTGAGCCTTAAGAAACACCTTATCGAATGTTTGTAGATCCATTACATAACCACCTATACGATAGTAAAAAGGGTACTCCATGGAAACGAACATACAACTCAAGATTTAGGAAAGGATATATATTTTTTTATCGTCCCATCCTCCTGAACCTTGATATATTGAGTTGTCCTGCATTCAAATTGCCTCTGAAATCTAAGCATTGATTCTTCGACATTGTTAAATATCTTAAGCTGTTTCTCCTTCATTGCAGTTATTGATTCCCCTTGCATCCAAGAGGCATCAGCCTCCAACTCCAAATATTTGATAACATCATGCTTTATTCTGTTGAATTGGCCAACATAATTGTTCCAATAATCAAGGCTCATCCTGCCAGCATAAATCTCTACATCTTCATTATTGCCAAGATATTTTGCCACTTTCATAGAGACTACTGAAGCAATAAAAACTAAGGACTCAGATTGCATTGCCATATCAAGGTAGTCGAAATAATGAGAATTCTGAAGAGCCTGAATCTTAGACTCGGCTTCTTTTTTATCACTCAACTTAGAATTAATGTTAAGGTTAATACCAGATAGCAAAATTCTACACCGTTCCCTGATTTCCTCAACCCATCCAGAAAATTCAGACACAAGCACCTTATCTGGGGTATCATAGGTATTCTTTTTGCTTAACTCAATGAATCTATTATATGCCACTTTCAATTTTGCACGATCACCAGCAGTAAGTATATCAATGATACTATCTATTTTGGCGCTAATTACATTTAACCTTTCTGTAATTATTTGCTGATAATACTGAGAAGTTACAGCAGCTAAGCATTGATATACCAAGAGAGGCGTTACATTGCTTAATCCGATCTCTGAAAACGAAGCCTGTTTTGATATTTTTCCATTGTTTATGACAAAACCTCGCATGACTCCCGGATTATCTTTGATCCGACAAAGTTCTTTGAGTGGCACATCGCATTTCAAGAGTCCATTAAATGCAGATGCTGACAATGTTGTTTTAAGTGTTTCACTTCCAAAAGTGGAAATAAGAACCTTCCACTCATTAGCTTCTTTTTCATCCATTGGGGATTCTTGGCAATGTACAAGATCGACACTATTTTCTTTAAGGACGGTTAATTGTATACAGTCATCAACTACAGACTGTTCTTGCTTAACAGGTGCAGGCGCTGATTCATTTACACTATTCTGAAGTTTGTCTTGCCCTTTACGACGCAATCGGGTATATCCTTTGCCAGCAGCCATAAAAGCAGCAATGGCAGATATTATTTTTACAATAGTAAATATTATTTTTCGGTCCATAGCATACTAATATTCAACGAATTAAACAATAATGCATCTATTTTCTTTTATATGAGACGTTAATCGTTCACATAAAAGAGATACGTGCTAACTTGGACAAAAGTAAACAAAAAATAAAAGTTTTCTCAATCATCCGATATAAAAACATAGCTTTATTATTTGTTGAAATTATAAATGCGACTATTTATAGACTAAATATTGGTTATCAATGGCAGTATGGCTGTAAGTTACTGAAGACAAGAGTATGGTTAAAGGCCTCTGTGGAAATGTGCTAACAGCATAAGCAAAATCTACTTGATGCAATGGCACACAGCCATCTATGAATTTTCGTATTCCCGAATACGTTCTTCTATGAGTTTTTGTGGCAATCTTTTATTTATTTTACAAAGTTCTTTTAATTTGACCGCCATAACTCTTTCATCAATAATTTTATATTCAACAAGCATATCTGTTAGATAAAGAATTCCGGAGACAGTCACTCCATCAGCAGTGGCACTGCTACGTAGCTTCCCGTCTCCTGTTATTAAACGATAATCATTTTTCTTTGCATAGTACCAAACAGAACAATCAGCAACAGAGACATTATTTTTACGACTTTCATATAAATCTATAATTTCAGAAAATTCATTCTCATCAAATTCCTTGACATACAATTTCCCCTCTTTTATCAATGCTGCGACTTCTGCATTTTGTTCCTCATTGATTATTTCCTCTATTATATAATCAACTGTATGAAATTTTATGGGAAGTTCAAAGGACGCGTCAAGCAAACCTATAGATATAAGGTCTAAAAAGATGTTTGTATCATTGACCACTATATCCATGTCATACCAGATTTAAGTTTTCTCTCACTTTTTGTACAGAACATCCCAACAGAGAGGCACATTTAGATTCAGTTATCACTTCATTTGCAAGCAGTTTAAAAACGAGACGCACAAATCTTTTACAATGTTCATCCTGGAACACACTTTTCTCTACATTTTCCTTGAACTGTTTTGATGAGTTTTTGTACTTATAGAAAGAAACATATCTTTTTTGAGAAATGATACCTGCCTGTCTGGCTTTTATCATCATGGCCTCTACTGATATTCCAAATTGGCATTGAATATCCTTCAACTCTATTAATGAAATGTCTTTCCTCATTTTCCCTATTTTTTGTATAAAGACTTCGACAGGAAGAAGTACTTCATTCGCAAATATATTGCAGAGTCTTTCTTCGTCAGCCCCATCTTGAAATCTCATTATTTTATGGCCTACTTCATGGAATAATGATAACCTTTTTCTTTCTGGAGTAAATCCTTTGTTTAACACAACAACGAATAAATTATCACAGGTAAAGCTGTCTCCATCAAATCTTTTGCAAGCATCAACTTCTATGATCTTTACTCCTGCCGTTTCAAGCAATTCGATAGGAGTTGTGATAGGAGAGTCGCCAAGATTTAAATCTTGCCTGAATCTGGCTGCAATAGGAAGTACATCTTTATCGTCTTTTACAGGAGTATCAAAATAATTCATAGTAAAATTTTTTGATTCTCCTGTCATATTTTCTACTTCAATATATTTTTCAAGTTCAGATGATGCATAATAATTAATAGCTTCTATTTCTTTTTTCCCAAGAGAAGCACGCTTTCGGTATTTTATATTTTCCAAATCTACGGAAACAGTAATGGGCCGAAAAAAATCATCAATACGGAGTCCCAATGCAGAAGCCAATTTTATCATCACCTTACTGGAAGGGAAAATATCACCTCTTTCATATTTGGCCAATGCGTTAACGGACACTTCTCCATTCATTTCCTCGCTTAATCTTCTTAAAGACATACCACGCATTTTGCGTGCACTTTTTAGACGTATGGGGAATATATCTTTCATCTTGAAAACATTTTTATGGTGTACAAAATTACAAAAAAACATCCAACTCGTAAACCATAGGCACAGTTTTAACAATTAAAATCATTCTACACAGTCAAAGGATACAACACCCCATTCCAAGAAAAGACATCTCATTTCGTTGGAATTTTCTATAAATAGAATTACATACTCACGGTAAATTTTGCTACTATCGGAAAGAATCAGTTCTCATCTCTTCTATTACCCGGTTCATCATATCGCATACTTTCTGGCAACTGTCCTGGTCCGCACAAGCAGGGTAGGGGCAGACGGCAAAATCCGCCAATTCATCAGCTACAAGAAACCTTCCCTGGGAGAAAGCTACCGGATGGTAATATACGTCACCGGCTTTAGGTTTGAAGGAACACAGTTTTACAATCTTATTCAATTCCCCGCAGATCCGGGCACATTCCTCTTTAGGATAGGAGGGAATTTCATCAAGAGCCTTCACTGGAGCGAAAGCAAACCTTACGTTATCCCATATTACCGGTGTATATTTCTCTATCATATTTGGTATGAATTGGTCTTCATATTCCGTATTGCATCACCTCTCAAGCATGGCAGAGAGCTACAGATGCTCAAGAAATCTATATTCTCACTATGTCTACTAATATCTGATGCAAAGATACGGGCTAAAGAAGATATTGCCATTATTTTATAATTTTTTACGAACCCGAAAAATCATTCTATAAAGTTGATGACATTATAACAAGTTCCGAGTATCCTCGTATTCTACCACATAACCACCGTATGTCTTGTCATACCTGATAGAGTTCAGATAGTTAAGTTCTATTTCCGTCTCTTGCTTTGTCATGACCTTGTTGTTCAGATTACCATTGAAATACTTAATTTCCTTGCCATTGCTCTCACGGTTCTCTACAAATTCCCTGTGTGCATCGAGTCTCTTCCTGATGGAAGCATTACAAAGGTCAAGATCGAGCTTTTCTATACTTTCTCTAATGATCCCACCGAAATTGGCATCTATATCGTAACCACATGAGTTCCTTCCCGTAAGGATTGCCGCCTGTATAGTAGTCCCGGTGCCCAAGAATGGATCAAGCACAATATCACCTTTCTGTGTGAACATGTTTATCAGGCGGAAAGGGAACTCAATGGGATATGCAGCGCTACGTTCTCTCGTATTTACCCTTTGAAGTGTCTGTTTGACGCCTTTGACCTCCCAAACATCAGAAAACCATACGTTACGTTCCTCCCAAAGAAAGGCACTTTTCATCCTCTTCAATTTATCTTCCACCGTTTCAAATTTGCGCCTTCCACCTTTGCGGAAAATCAAAATCCACTCATGCTCAAGTGTCACATAAGCTCCACATGGCAACATTCCACTGCCCATAAACTTATTTGGCGCATTTGTCTGTTTACGCCATAAAATACAAGGCAAGGAAACAAAGTCCAATGCCTGGCATTTAGTGGATACCCTTACATGGTTGTCATACAATTTGAATTGACCGTTTATAGTGCGTGTTGCATCGCCTATGTTTATACATAGGAATCCACCCGGCAGAAGAACCCTATAGCATTCTTCCCATGCTTTGTCCAGCTCACGGTGCATTAACTCAAAAGCATCTTGGGGAGCGTTCTTGATAGCACCCATTATATCATGATTTTGTTCCGAAAATACGTCATCCCACATCTCAATCATCGGATAAGGTGGTGAGGTTACAACAAGATTTATACTGTTGTCCTTTATCTCACTCAACTTTTGGGCTGCGCCTATGATTATTTTATGAAATGTGTTCGCCATTGCTATAATGATATATTCTGTCACACTATTTTCTTCACATGCCTATCATGTAAAGCCAATAAGGCAAAGTAAATGACTTTCTTGAAAACAGCAACAGGCTACTTCGTTAAACGGTCTCAAAAGATCTGTATCATTTATGTCTATAATGTATCTTATGTTTAATAGCAAAAACAGCAAGATTTTTACTAAGTTTACAAGACCCTACTACTCTCTTGTATATATTACCAAATCTACATTATAACAAGGATATTATAATTTTCCACTAACTATTTATATCTTATCTGGTTGACCCGATTTTAACCCACGCAAATCGCATTTATAGATTTTCTTAAAACGAATTTTTACCTTTTCCATTGTCATATCACCTCGATTGGAAGGGAAAGATGCTGCCACAATTCTTGCACGTTTTTCTTTATTGGCTGAATGCGCAAGCATTTTGTTCTGTAGTGTACTTTCCAACTGTTCTATTGCATGATGAAGATCCTTACCTTTCAATTCAACAAATATCTGAGTCCAATTACTGCTATCTTTTATCAGTACCATCTTATCGCACTTGCTACCAGCAGTGATGATATATCCGTCTATTTTATAAACGACAGACTCTTTTGAGTTACTGACTTGAAGGACGTAACGTCTCCCTTTCTCAGCTGTGGCTACAACTTTTCGTACTGCTAATGGCTATTCAGGGGTGTATCCATCTCTCTGCAACCTCTCATGTAAATTGGTATCAGCCATAAATAACAGAATTTAATGCAGCAATACTCTCATCTACCAATTCAGATACCCCGTCAAGTTGCAAGCCACTCACCATTTGCAGCTCAGGATCTACTATATCCTGTAATTTTCCTTCATCTGTCAAGTAATAAGCTCCAATACTTCCTATCGGCAGGATATAATCGTCTGGAACAATTTTCGAAGTCGCTTTCTTATTCTTTTCCCATGCTACAGAAGCCAGCATTAATACATTCAATGTAGTCAATACATAAGGACTATGCGTTGTCAGTACTACCATACTATTATGTTCTGTCCGCACTGTGGCTTTTTTTATTGCATAAATAATGCTCCGTACGAGATTCCATTGAGATTCCGGATAAAGATTCTGTTCCAGTTCTTCAATAAAAAGTTGTGCAGACTGGTAGTTAAGCAAATGGGCCGATAAGATTTCCTCATTGGATGCAACCAACTTATCATCTGATGTCCGCTCACGAAGAAACTTAGCCATCATATCGTAAAGCTCCCCTTTGCTGACAGAGATAGGTTGTCCTGCCATTCCGCATACATAATCAACTAATATTTCCACAGGAAGAGCGGACTGTACACCACTTGAGGCATAAAAAGTAGTGAACTCTTTTTTATTATCTTTCAAGCGAATTGTATCTCCCCCCTTTTCTTTATCAAAATAATACTCCATATTAGGAGATACAACTAATGTTTTAGGCTCTGAGTTTGTATAGTGCTCCTTAGCTTCCCCCCATTCAAAAACAAAATTAAAGAGTACATCCAAATCAGATGCGCGATAAGCTCGGTCTATGTTCCTTATAGCGGAGAGCAGGTTTCTCTCAGAAGGGATAAAGCTTAGTTTTGTATTATACCGTTCATCATCAAAAGTAGATAGGCGTTCTATGCGAACATTACTTTGAACGCCATTCAAAAGTATACTCACACAATCCCCTTGATAATGAATCACACTATCATTTGAAAAATACCCCATATTGAATCGGTAAAATTGCATTAGTTCTTTTATAAACTTATTATTGTGAGTGTAAGCGAAAAGTATCGTATCACTTCCTGTCATAATTGTTTTTTCCAGCCACCGGCAGTAGCTAAGGATTTTCATCAGAGTACTCTTTCCTGTACTCTGCTTCCCTATAAATAGATTAACCATTTTCAATTCTATCCTACCAGTGTCATTCAAAGGACCTACACATTTGATTTCAATAGAAGCCATATATCTTATTCTAATTTGTTTAATTCTAAAAGCAAAAGTAGTAAATTAAGTTCGAATCACCAATTAAATGCTTGTCTATAAGAAAAAAATATATCCATACCTAAAACCCGCAATATTTAATATATTTTCTCTTTATGATTTTATTTTTCCCATTTCTGCACCCATCCTTACATTCCAGCCAGATCACCTTTCCATCCATTATTAAAAACTTCACTGAATAAGCTCATATAAACAAATCCACACAAATGCCACTATTAGTATTATAGAAAGAGTAATTTCACTAATCGGAATAGTAAGCAATAGACCAGCAAGCCCTATTTGCTAAATTATTTTTATCGATATTAGCAATTACTTACAATACTTTCATCCTTAATAAGTTAGAAAATATCCATTACTCTCCCACGCCTACCATAAAAAAATCTACTCGAATCAGTTGTGAATTAAAGAGGTTGGATGAATATAGGTTACATATATATATCCATCATACGTTATTCTACAAGTTCCGTTTTGAGCAAAAAAACACCATTCTTTTACTTATAAATAAAATATTAATTGTACTTTTGATATATGAAAACGATAAAGCCTTCCTTTGATGAAATGTTGGCAAGAACCTCTTTGGCTACCCAACAAGAGGTATCTTTGGAATTTGCCATTTCCAACCGCATTTATGAACTGATGACGGAGCGTGGCTTATCCAAGTTGCAGTTTGCACAGGCACTGGGCAAACGTCCAAGTGAAGTGACTAAATGGCTAAGCGGACAGCATAATTTCACAATTCGTACATTGGCGTTACTTTCTGCATTTTTTTGCATATCATTAGTTGATGTAAAAAAGTAACTATGATTCTAAGAATAGCTAACACTTGTATATCATTTCATTAAGTTAAAATGCATTACATGAGATTGGGGAATATATACTGCAGTATCCTATTAATATTATTCATATCAGTTATAGTACTTTCATCATGTAATAACAATAAGGAACTGCCTATGACAGAGAAAGATGTTTACTGGTATAGAATTTGAGAGGTGTAATCCAAACAATATCTTATCTTTTTTTACAATTATATATAGGGTTCGCAAGTCATCTCGTATTAATCATTGTATTTAATATTTTCGGAAAAGATCATTGGTGTGCTTTCGAAAGATAAACACTTGCATAAAATATAGTGGGCATCATTCTTGAGTCATAAACAACTGAATAAGCTGATACATACGCCTGGTTAAATCATGAATGTCATTATTCGTTTGATTTATGAACCCATTTCTGAGATAAAACTTATTGGTCCTTGGATTATTTAGTGAATCCACTGTGATAAATTGACAACCAGACATATTGTAATTAGAGAAAGTATACAACACAAAATCCAAGATTTGCTGGCCTATACCTTTACTTTGACAATCTTTATGTACACCTAAATGTCCAATATTTATGGCAGGAAACGAGGTTTGTCTTTCAAATGTTGAAATATACTCATCGCTAATTTTCCTGACTTTATCATTGCGTCACCCCACTCATCATTTCACCCACTCATCGGTGTCAATGAGGTATGCTATGTTC
>CAKUYM010000168.1 GCA_934716785.1 uncultured Bacteroides sp.
GATATACCCTCCATGATGGCGGGTAATATCTTGTAGGACATCCGGCATGCCTTTTTCTATACATTGAAACAGGGTATCTCAAAGGTACCTTTTTCCAACCGTTTTTGATACAGCGTGAATCCGTCGGTATCCCAATGCAAAAGCTTGACTTGCTGTCTGTTCTTACTAAAAAAAATAAAGACGGCTTCGCTCAGTGGGGGCAGATCCATTTTCTGGGATACCAACTTATACAGGCCGTTGATTCCCAAGTTAATCCTTACATAACGCTGACAAACATAGTAGTGCATACCTTCATTCAATCCAAGCATGGCAGTTCCTCCTTTTGATAAAATTTTAGAAAAGACATGACCGCTTTTGCGCTGCCATGCCTGATATTCACTTGCGTGCCGTCAGGAAAAATAAAACTGATACCGGACAGGACATCTCCGGAATCCGACCGACGGTGATCCGGCAGGTCTGTCGTTACGGGAAGAAACATGGTGCCCGTAGTGCCGGAAGAAGGTAGCAGTTGCTCCGCCATCGACTTACACTAGCACTCACAGATCCGTTTCTTTGCTTCTTTCACAGACAGGCCGTTATCGCGCATCCACCAGCTCATACCATGCCGATGGATGTGATTCTTCTGCAGGAAAGAAGAGAAACAAAGTGTTGGAATACAGTTCAGTTCAATCAAGAATTTGTTCCACATAAGTTCATATCGTACTGTTGCTATCATAATATTGTGATTTTTGTTACAGAAGCAAAGGTAAGGAGAGACAAAATGCCGAACAAGGCTACATCGCAGATACGTTTACCATCTATATTATCCATTAAACTAAACACTTCCATGTATTCAGCAATTTCATCTTCTATCGCTTCCCGTTCTGCCAATATATAAGGTTATATGAGAACTGCACTAAACTTCTTGGCGACTATTATAAGAAAAGACAATCATCTAAAGAACTTATTGTGTTCGTTAATGCGAATGAAAAAAATCACCAAATCATCCCCGGCATACTCAAAATTGTTCAACTTGACAACTGATGATTCACCGCCATGAGATATCTCATTCTCATCACCTTTATCCATGTAAGTAATGTTAAGGTGTGATAAGTCAATCCATAAATTGTTGGTGTTGGCAAATTCTATTAGTTCTTTAATTAGCCTTCCCTTATATCCCTCTATGGGTTTCAATTTTTCCTGCTGCTTTATACTTCTTCTGGTGATACAAGATGCTTGCTCCAAGAGAATATTGATTGGCGAGTACGCTCTATCCATTGCTTGTAAAATTCATTAATGTATTCCATAATTCACATAATTATGAGTTTATGCAAAAAAGCCAATCTATTTGAATCTGACAATATAAAGATGTATTAGCGTACCTTTAATGAATTTATTTATATTATATACCCCACCCCTTTAGATTAAGATCATGTTTTCTATTTAGACTTTATGTCTTGATAAAGTAAAATTTATAAAATAGACTCAATAGGGACAATTCAAGAGTCCCTTATGCAACAGCCAACAGTTCCACTTCGAATATCAAGGTCGAGTAAGCAGGAATAGAATCCATAGACTTATTGCCATACCCCATTGTATAAGGGATATAGATTATCCACTTATCACCGACGTGCATTTTTTGAAGCGCTACCTGCCAGCCTTCTATCACATCACTAAGGCGCAAAGCATCCGGACAATTGCGCTCATAAGAGTTATCAAAAACCCGACCGTCAATCAAACTACCCGTGTAATGCACTGTGACAATACTACGCGCCCCCGGAGAAACCACACTTTCGCCTGTCGCCAAAACTTTGTAATAGATACCGCCCGGCAATGCGAAAACATCTTCCTGAAAAGACAGTCTCTTCAGAAATGCCCGATTAGCCTCTTTATAATCTTTCTTTTTTCCCATACACTGATTACTTTCCCATACTCAAATTACTAAAGGGCTGCAAAAATAATCAGAATAAGGAAAAATGTGCCATAAAAACAGTATATTTGTTTGCTGAATCATAAAAACCTCATCGCTATGAGACAAATTAAGACTACACGTAGCCTGAATGCTACCGGACTATTCTTACTTATCATGCTGCTTGCAGGAATCTCCTCATGCACACGTACTAAAAAGGACATTATTCCTTCTGCCGATTATGCCTCGTATGTAAATGCCTACACGGGGGGAGTAATCTCTCAAAACTCGACCATACGCATCGAGTTGACCCATGACCAGCCGATGGTAGATATAAACAATGAGCTGAAAGACAACCCGTTCAGTTTTTCTCCATCCTTAAGGGGAAAAGCGTATTGGGTGAGCAATAATACCATTGAATTTTTGCCGGAAGAAGGTACGCTGAAACCCGGTACGCTTTACGAAGGCACTTTCCGTTTGGGAGATTTCGTAGAAGTAGCAGACAAGAAATTGAAAGAGTTTAACTTCTCATTCCGCGTGCAAGAACGTAATTTCACCTTGCAACTGGAGTCACTTCCGATTACAGCCACCAATCCGGATGAGATAGATATCAAAGGAGAGATACGCTTCAGTGACACAGCGAAAAAAGAAGAGGTGGAAAAGATGCTAACCGCCAACGATGACAAGAAAAGCTATCCGGTGGAAGTCATCGCAACTGATAACCAGACCCGATACCTGTTCAACATCAAGCAGATACAACGGGAAGCCGAAGACTACACACTGACTATTACAGCCGATGGCACCTCCGCAGGGATTGCGATCAAGCAAAGCGAAGACGTTCTGATTCCCGCCAAAGACAGTTTCCGTTTCCTTTCCGCCAAGCGCATCGACCAACCGGAAAACGGCATAGAGATTGTATTCTCCTCTCCCCTATCCGCCACCCAAGATTTGAAAGGGTTGATTGAGATTCCGGAAATCTCCTCATCCGTCTTCCAAATCAGCGATAACAGAGTATCTATATATTTTGAAGCAAACGAGCTGAACAAATTGACGCTTAACATCCATGAAGGAGTTAAAGACTATCAAGACAAGGCGTTAGGAACTTCCCACACTATCTCATTCAGCGAAGTCAGCCTGAAGCCACAAGTGGAGATGTCTGCCTCCGCCGCTATCCTGCCCGATTCAAAAAGCCTGATTATCCCGTTCAGGGCGGTCAACCTATATGCCGTGGATTTGAGCGTAATCCGCATCTTCGAGAACAATGTGCTAATGTTCATGCAGACCAACTCGCTCGCATCCGCCAATGAGCTGCGCCGTTCGGGACGACTGGTCTACAAGAAAACATTGTGGCTCGCCAAAGATACCTCCAAAGATATCCATCATTGGGAAGATTACTCCATAGATCTTGCCGGATTGATCCATCAGGAACCGGGTGCCATATACCGCGTGGTGCTCTCCTTCCGTCAAGAATACTCCGCTTATCCCTGCGGAGGAAACAATGCTCCGGAGATGAAGTTTGCCGACAACAATGCATCCGACGGCCTGACCAAAGTAAGCGGCAATGTCCTGTCTGATGAAGATGAAGCTGTATGGAACACACCCGAATCCTATTATTACTACAACGGTGAAGCAATGGACTGGAGTGTGTACCGATGGACAGAACGGGATAATCCCTGTCATCCGTCCTATTATATGAATTCCGACCGGGGTGCAGCCTGCAATGTGTTCGCCTCCAATTTGGGAATGATCGTAAAACAAAATTCGCAGAACAAATTGTGGATTGCCGTAAATGACATTCTCAGTACCGAACCGGTAGAAAAAGCGCAAGTGACAGCCTATAACTTCCAACTGCAACCTGTAGGAAAAGGAGAGACCGATAAAAAAGGGTTCGTCGAAATCACCTCGAAGGGCGTGCCTTTCATAGTCGTGGCCGAATCGGAGAAGCAGAAGGCTTATGTCCGTGTAGTAGACGGTGAGGAACAGTCTGTCAGTCGGTTTGACGTGGGTGGAAAGGATATCCGGAAAGGATTGAAAGGATTCATCTATGGCGAAAGAGGGGTATGGCGACCGGGAGACACGCTGCACATATCCTTTATACTGGAAGACCGAGAGAAAAGAATTCCTGACAAGCATCCCGTGTCATTGGAGCTTTACAATCCCAAAGGACAATTCTATACGAAAATGATCTCTACACAGGGAATGAACGGGTTCTACACATTCAATATCCCGACACAGGCCGATGTTCCTACCGGACTTTGGAATGCATACGTCAAAGTGGGTGGAACAGCTTTCCACAAAGGGTTGCGCATTGAAACCATCAAGCCCAACCGTCTGAAAATTAACTTAGGACTGCCCAAACTCTTGCAATCTACGGACAAGAACTTATATGCCCCGCTCACTTCGACATGGCTGACGGGAGCTACGGCATCCGGTCTGAAAGCCAAAGTGGAAATGTCCTTGTCCAAAGTAAATACGCAATTCAAAAACTACGGACAATATATCTTCAATGACCCTGCCACAGATTTTACAACCATCAAGACAGATGTGTTTGACGGCACATTGGATGCAAGCGGGAAAGCAAGCGTGGCGCTGAAAGTTCCGGCAGCCGCAAATGCACCAGGTATGCTGAATGCCACTTTTACCACCCGTGTGTTTGAACCGGGCGGTGATGCCAGCATCTACACGCAGAGTGTTCCGTTCTCACCCTTCACCTCTTATGTCGGCATCAACCTGAATCAGCCGAAAGGCAAATATATAGAGACGGACAAAGACCATGTGTTCGATATTGTAACCGTCAATGCACAGGGACAGCCGATCAGCCGATCCAACTTAGAGTATAAGATATACCGAATCAGTTGGAGTTGGTGGTGGGAGAACAGTGACGAGTCTTTCGGCACTTATATCAACAGCAGTTCCATTGCCCCCGTTGCCGGCGGCAGCCTGCAGACTATCGGCGGAAAGTGCTCTTTCAAGTTCCGGGTCAACTATCCGTCGTGGGGACGTTATTTGGTTTATGTGAAAGACAAAGAGAGCGGTCATGCCACAGGAGGCACGATTTATGTAGACTGGCCCGAATGGCGGGGACGTTCGAGCAAAACAGATCCGAGTGGCATCAAGATGCTGACTTTCTCTCTGGACAAAGACTCTTATGAGATTGGAGAGACAGCTACCGCTATCATTCCCGCAGCAGCGGGCGGACGCGCATTGGTGTCCATCGAAAACGGCTCTTCCGTGTTGCGGCAGGAATGGATTGAAGTGTCCAACGACGAAGATACGAAATATGCCTTCAAGATTACCCCGGAGATGGCTCCGAATGTGTACTTGCACATCAGTCTGCTACAGCCGCATGCGCAAACTATCAACGATTTGCCCATACGCATGTACGGTGTTGTCCCGGTGTTTGTGACCAACAGCCAGACGGTGCTGCAACCGCAGATACAGATGCCGGAGGTGCTGCGTCCGGAGACCAACTTCAACGTCACCGTCAGCGAAAAGAGCGGAAAGCCGATGACTTATACATTGGCCATCGTTGACGACGGACTGTTGGATCTCACAAACTTCAAAACGCCCGACCCGTGGAATGACTTCTACTCGCGCGAAGCACTCGGCATCCGCACATGGGATATGTACGACAATGTATTGGGGGCATCCGCAGGATGTTACAGTTCGCTTTTCAGCACCGGTGGAGACGCGACACTGAAACCTGCCGATGCAAAAGCGAACCGCTTCAAGCCGGTAGTCAAGTTTGCCGGACCTTTCTATCTGGGAAAAGGGAAGAAACAGACACATACGTTGAAACTTCCGATGTATGTAGGCTCCGTGCGCGCCATGGTGGTTGCTGGACAAGACGGAGCATACGGCAGTGCAGAAAAGAACGCATTTGTGCGGACACCGTTAATGCTATTGTCGACATTGCCGCGTGTGCTAAGCATTCAGGAAGAGATCACCGTTCCGGTAAATATCTTCGCAATGGAGAATCAGGTGAAGGACGTAACCGTATCCATCCAGACATCCGGCAGCGGAGTGCAGATTGTGGGAAATGACCGGAAGACGCTCACGTTCAGCCAACCGGGCGACAAGCTCACATACTTCACCTTAAAAACAGGCAGCAAAACCGGAAAAGCGACGATCTACCTGACAGCAAGCGGTGGCGGACAGCAGACAAAAGAAACCATCGAGATAGAAGTACGCAACCCTAATCCGGTGGTAACACTGCGTGACAGCCGATGGATAGAAGCCGGACAAAGCGGCGAACTCTCTTATAATCTGAACGGATCGCCCGCCAACAACCGGATCCAACTGGAAGTATCCCGCATTCCTTCCGTAGACATCAGCCGACGGTTTAACTTCTTATATAACTACCAACACCATTGCACAGAGCAATTGGTATCCAAGGCATTGCCACTGCTGTTTGTCTCCCAGTTCAAAGACGTGGACAACAAGGAAGCCGAAAAGATAAAAGTGAATGTGCAGGAAGCTATCCGGCAGGTTTACGGTCGCCAGTTGCCCAACGGTGGATTTGTATATTGGTCGGGCAATGCCGTTGCCGATGAATGGATCAGCTCCTACGCAGGAATGTTCCTCACATTGGCACAAGAAAAAGGATATGCCGTCCATTCGAATGTATTGAGTAAGTGGAAACGTTTCCAACGCGCTGCCGCACAAAACTGGCGCATGCCGCAAGACGCAAATGGCTGGCAACGATGGCAGTCGGAACTGCAACAAGCATTCCGTCTATATGTGTTGGCATTGGCGGGAGCACCCGAATATGGAGCGATGAACAGGATGAAGGAACAGACGGGATTATCCATACAAGCAAAGTGGAGATTGGCGGCAGCATATGCCCTGACGGGAAAGATGAAGCCTGCCGAAGAGCTTGTGTACAATGCGGAAACGACAGTGAGCCCCTACTCCTCCATGAACTTGGTCTACGGCTCGGCCGACCGGGACGAAGCTATGATTCTGGAAACTCTGATTCTGATGAATCGTGAACGGGACGCCTTGCAGCAAGCGAAGGTAGTTTCAAAGAACCTGTCGCAAGAAGATTGCTTCGATACTCAATCCACTGCTTTTGCCCTGATGGCAATGGGTCGTTTGGCTGAGAAATTATCGGGTACATTAGAGTTTGCATGGGCATGGAATGGCAAACAGCAGCCTGCCGTCAAATCGGCAAAAGCCGTATTTGAGAAGGAGCTGTCCGCTACCCCGAAGTCCGGTAGCGTTTCCGTGAAAAACCAAGGAAAGGGAGTGCTCTGCGTAGATATCATCACACGCATGCAGTTGCTGAACGACACGTTGCCCGCCATCAATGACAACCTCCGTATGGACGTAAGATATGCGAATTTGAATGGCACACCGCTTCTTGTCAATGATATCAGGCAGGGAACTGACTTTATGGCCGTTGTCTCCATATCCAATATCAGCGGAACTTCCGATTATACCAATCTGGCATTGACGCATATCATTCCCTCCGGTTGGGAAATATATAACGAGAGAATGGCTTTCCCCGAAAACCCTGCGAACAAGTATACCTATCAGGATATACGTGATGACAGGGTGCTGACTTATTTCGACCTGAAACGTGGCGAGACGAAAGCATTTACGATCAGGCTGCAGGCAACCTACGCAGGAGAGTTCATTCTTCCGGCCGTTCAATGTGAAGCCATGTATGACACCAATATACAGGCGCGAAGCAAAGCGGGAAGAACAACAGTCAGCCGATAATGCGATTTTGTTCACGGAACGAGTCCGGTTTACGAAAATGAAGCAAACTCTGTTCATGAGAATGAAGCAAACTCTGTTCATGAGAATTAATATCTTGAAATTCTTTAAACAGCTATCCATCACTAAGAAAGCAACGGCAATAGGAATTGCTTTCTTAGTGATAGGATACATATTCTGCCTTCCCCGGCAACTGTTTCACGTCCCCTACTCCACAGTCGTGACGGACAGGAACGGAGAATTATTGGGAGCACGCATCTCTTCCGACGGGCAATGGAGATTTCCTCCGCGAAAGACGACACCCGAAAAGCTCAAGCAATGCCTTGTCACCTTTGAGGATAAACACTTCTACCACCACTGGGGTGTCAATCCGCTATCTACCGGAAGAGCACTCTATCAGAATTTAAAGAATAAACGTGTCGTGAGCGGTGGCAGCACACTCACTATGCAGACTATCCGGCTCGCCCGAAACAAGCCGAGGACTTTCGGAGAGAAAGTCATTGAAATGATTTTGGCAACCCGACTGGAATTCCGGGCTTCCAAAGAAGAAATCCTGTCCATGTATGTATCTCATGCACCATTCGGGGGAAATGTGGTAGGGCTGGATGCTGCATCTTGGCGTTATTTCGGCCACTCTGCCGAGGAATTGTCATGGGCAGAATCCGCTATGCTTGCCGTACTGCCCAACGCTCCCGCCATTATCCATCTGTCCAAAGGTCGAAAGATGCTGCTTTCTAAACGCAACCGCCTTCTGAAACAGCTTCTCGACAAGCAGATTATCGACCCGTCTGCCTATGAATTGGCAATCAGTGAGCCGTTGCCGGACGAGCCTCATCCATTGCCTCAGACGGCACCGCATTTGGTCAGCCGCTTCTATATGGAAAGAAACGGACAGTATTCCCGCTCGACCATTGACAAAGGGATGCAGATCCATATCGAAGAGTTGGCAGAACGTTGGAGTGATGAGTTCGGCCGGAGCGACATCCGCAATTTAGCAATTCTCGTGATCGATATTCCCGCCAATCAAGTGGTGGCATACTGTGGAAATGTACATTTCGACCGCAAACAAGGAGGAAATCAAGTAGACGTGATTCAAGCTCCCAGAAGCACAGGCAGCATTTTAAAACCCTTTCTCTATGGCGCCATGCTACAGGAGGGAAGTCTGTTGCCACAGATGCTGTTGCCGGACGTACCCGTTAACATCAACGGCTTTACTCCGCAAAATTTCAGTATGCAGTTTGAAGGAGCTGTCCCCGCTTCCGAAGCTCTTGCCCGCTCATTGAATATCCCGGCCGTCACCATGCTGCAAAGATACGGAGTGCCCAAATTTCATCACATGCTGCAACAAATGGGGTTTAAGACTATCAACCGGTCAGCCTCCCATTATGGGTTATCACTCATTTTAGGAGGTGCCGAGGCTACTTTATGG
>CAKUYM010000169.1 GCA_934716785.1 uncultured Bacteroides sp.
ACTTAGTATATCCGCTTCTGCATTGGGGGCTTCGTCTCGGATGCAGGAAGATGAAATAACAGTTAATATCCAACAGAAAATCCCATATTTTGCTTTCATTTTTCTTAATTCTTACTGTTAAAGTTCGGTTTTTATGAGGATTTATAACAATATGAGATTTTATTTGTTCATCAGTGGTATGCTTTATGGAAAACTATTTTTATCTTTGTAGAAAATAACAGTGAATTAGAAACAGTAAGTGTATGAAATCGACTGCCGAAATATTAGACCTTCTCCGTATGTTTAAGGCACAATCTGCCTCAAAGTACGGACTTAAACGGATCGGCATATTTGGCTCTGTTGCACGTGGTGAACAAACAGATCAGAGCGATGTTGATATCTGTTATGAAAGCGAGCCGCCTTCACTCCTTACATTGGAACATATTCAAAGTGAATTAGAAGAACTTTTGGAGTGCTCTGTCGATTTGATAAGGATTCGTGAGCGTATGAACAGTCAGCTTAAACAACGAATTTTAAATGAAGGAATTTATGTATGACAGAGAATTGGCACTTGACAGCTTGTTGAATATTGAAAGTGCACTGGAACTGATTATGGAACGGGCTGCTGTAGCTAATACACCGGATGATTTTTTATTCTCGCCTGACGGAATGATGCGTTTAGATGCTATCTGTATGAATCTGATTGCATTGGGTGAGGCTGTAAAAGGGTTGGATAAAATCACCAAAGGAGAGTTGCTTATCGGATATCCCGAAATTTATTGGAGTGGAGTAATGAAGATGCGTGATAAGATAGCACATCATTATTTTGAGATGGATGCGGAAGTCGTGTTTAAAACGTTGAAAGAAGATATTCCAATGATGCTTCCTGTTATTCGTCGGATAATGAAAGATATAAATAGTTTGTAGAAAAAATAGAATGCATGACTGAATTTGAAAGACAGCAAATTATAGAGTTGGTTAAGAAAGAAGTGATTCCGGCTATCGGCTGTACAGAGCCCATTGCCGTGGCACTTTGCGTAGCCAAAGCGGCGGAAACATTAGGTGAAAAACCGGAAAAGATAGAGGTCTTGTTAAGTGCCAATATATTGAAAAACGCAATGGGAGTAGGAATCCCTGGTACGGGAATGGTGGGGCTTCCTATCACCGTAGCCTTGGGGGCGTTAATAGGCAAATCAGACTACCAGTTGGAAGTGTTGAAAGACTGTACGCCTGAAGCTGTGGCACAAGGAGAACAGTTTCTTGCAGAAAAAAGGATATGCATCTCTTTAAAGGAAAATATTGAGGAGAAGTTGTATATCGAAGTGATTTGCAAGGCTGGTGGTAAGACTGCCAAAGCCATCATTGCCGGCGGACATACTACCTTTATATATATAAGCAAAGACGAAGAAGTGTTGCTTGATAAGCAGCAGAGTGCCAGTGAGGAGGAAGAAGGCTCTTCTCTCGACTTGAATCTGCGCAAAGTATATGATTTTGCCCTGACAGCTCCTTTGGATGAAATCCGCTTTATTCTCGAAACTGCCCGCTTGAACAAGGCTGCCGCCGAACAATCCTTCAAAGGTAATTACGGTCATTCTTTAGGAAAGATGCTTCGTGGCACTTATGAGCACAAAGTGATGGGCGACAGTGTTTTCTCTCACATCCTTTCTTATACTTCAGCCGCCTGTGATGCGCGAATGGCGGGAGCCATGATTCCGGTTATGAGCAATTCCGGTAGTGGCAATCAGGGAATATCCGCCACATTGCCCGTTGTAGTCTTTGCCGAAGAAAACGATAAGAGCGAAGAAGAACTTATCCGTGCCTTAATGTTGAGCCATCTCACGGTTATTTATATCAAGCAGAGTTTAGGACGCTTGTCTGCTTTATGCGGTTGCGTGGTAGCCGCCACCGGTTCCAGTTGCGGACTCACTTGGCTGATGGGCGGGAGCTATGACCAAGTGGCCTTTGCCGTTCAAAATATGATTGCCAATCTGACGGGAATGATCTGTGACGGCGCGAAGCCGAGCTGCGCTTTGAAAGTGACAACCGGAGTTTCGACAGCCGTGCTGTCTGCCATCATGGCTATGGAAAATCGTTGCGTGACTTCCGTGGAAGGGATTATTGACGAAGATGTAGACCAAAGTATCCGCAATCTGACAAGGATCGGTTCGCAAGCCATGAATGAAACGGATAAAGTGGTGCTTGATATTATGACGCATAAAGGATGCTGAAATAAGCCTCCGTCAAAGCAGAGACAGAGAACATTCGAACAGAGGTGGACAAGTAAAAGTGCGGACAAATAGAAGAATAAACAAATAAAAGAATAGATAGATAAATAAAAAATGGATAATGAAACCGAAAGCTCATTATCCATTTTATTTTTATTGGTTGCCATCATCAGAGGCAGCTATTTTTTTTCTAATTAGTGGCAATGTCCGCCTTCGCAGCCGCAATCGTCACCGCATTCGTGGTCACCGCATTCACCGCCGCAACTGTCGCATCCGCAACCGCATCCGCCGCTCATCATTTTCACTAACTCCTGAATTTCTTCGTTAGTGGCAGGACGACTTTCAATCACTTCGCCTTCAAAGATCAGGTCGGCACCGGCCAACGGGTGGTTAAGGTCAACCACTACCACGTCCGGTTTGATCTCAACAACGCTTGCATTTACGCGCTGGCCGTCACCGGTCATCAAAGGTACGATATTGCCTTCCTGAATACGTTCGCTATCGAACTTACCGTCAATTTCGAAAATATTCTTGGGGAGGTCAATCACATGTTGCTCGTCATATTGACCGTATGCTCTGTCTGCAGCAATGGTAAATTCAAATTTGTCACCTTTAGAAAGATCGGCTACTTGATTTTCGAAGTCTTCGAGCGTTGTTCCTAATCCAGAAATGAATTGAAAGGGGTGTTCTGCTTTTGCTTCTTCGAACAACTCTTTTTCACCATCTTCCATTGTATATAGTTTGTATGCAACGGTAATGTACTTGTTTTCTACTGTTTCCATCTGATATTTTTATTTCTAAGTTAATAAATCTCCTAATAACAGGTTGACAAAGATACGAATATTTTGCTTGCACATTGGCATCATGAATGTAATTTTCGGATTATTAAGTGCTTTTGTCGAATAGTCATATAGGGAAGCATACTTGTATAATAGTTGTAAATCCAACGTTAAAGTGACAGAATAGAGAAATAATACCGCTATTATCTTACAATTATTAGCTTTTTAGTGATTTTTTTCTTCGATTTGTTTGGAGATAATAAAAAAGCCCTTACCTTTGCAGCATAAAAATAAAGGAAAAGAAGATATGAATATGTTACATACATCTATTAACCTGGCAGTCTTGCATATTATTCGCGTCGTGGTGGTGCCATCAAGAGCGTGAGAAAGGTTTTGTGTTGTATGTGTTCGTACCATAAAAGATAGAATTTAGAGCCTTTCTCACAGATGTGGGAAAGGCTCTTTAATTAAAATATAGATTGAAATGAAAAAACAATTACGCAGTTCGTTTAGTACGCAAGGCCGTAGGATGGCAGGAGCCCGGGCATTATGGGTGGCCAACGGCATGAAGAAAGAACAGATGGGCAAACCCATCATCGCTATCGTCAATTCGTTCACGCAGTTTGTGCCGGGACATGTGCACCTGCATGAGATAGGGCAGTTGGTGAAAGCTGAGATTGAGAAGTTGGGATGCTTCGCTGCGGAATTTAATACGATAGCCATTGATGATGGTATAGCCATGGGACATGACGGAATGCTTTACTCACTTCCTTCACGTGATATCATTGCCGATAGCGTTGAATATATGGTCAATGCCCATAAAGCGGATGCGATGGTATGCATTAGCAACTGCGATAAAATCACTCCGGGGATGCTGATGGCATCCATGCGGCTGAATATCCCTACCGTATTCGTATCGGGGGGGCCGATGGAGGCCGGAGAGTGGAACGGTCAGCACCTCGATCTGATTGATGCCATGATAAAATCTGCCGATAAAAGTGTGAGCGATGAAGAAGTTGCCAATATCGAGCAGAATGCTTGTCCTACCTGCGGATGCTGCTCCGGTATGTTTACCGCCAACTCCATGAACTGCTTGAATGAAGCTATCGGACTGGCTCTTCCCGGAAACGGAACCATTGTGGCTACTCACGAAAATCGTACGCAACTCTTCAAGGATGCCGCTAAACTGATTGTTGAAAATGCAATGAAATACTATAATGAGGGAGATGAAAGCGTGCTTCCGCGCAGCATTGCTACTCGAGCTGCTTTCTTGAATGCGATGACACTTGATATCGCGATGGGCGGTTCTACCAATACGGTACTTCACTTGTTGGCTGTCGCCCATGAAGCGGGAGTGGACTTCAAGATGGATGACATCGACATGCTTTCTCGCCGGACGCCTTGCCTTTGCAAGGTTGCTCCAAATACACAAAAATATCATATTCAGGACGTAAACCGTGCCGGGGGTATCATCGCCATCATGGACGAACTTTCAAAAGCCGGGCTGATTGATACATCCGTTCGCCGTGTGGACGGAATGTCACTTGCGGAAGCGATCAACGAGTATTCAATTACCAGCCCCAATGTCAGTGAGAAAGCTATCAAGAAATATTCGAGTGCGGCCGGCAACCGATTTAATCTTGTACTCGGTTCGCAAGGTGCGTATTATAAGGATTTGGATAAAGACCGTGCCGCCGGATGTATCCGTGATTTGGAACATGCTTACAGTAAAGATGGCGGACTTGCCGTGCTAAAGGGCAACATCGCCCAAGACGGTTGTGTGGTGAAAACGGCGGGTGTAGACGAAAGTATCTGGAAGTTTACCGGTCCTGCCAAAGTATTTGATTCGCAAGAAGCAGCCTGCGAAGGCATCCTCGGTGGACGAGTCGTCAGCGGTGATGTGGTCGTCATCACGCACGAAGGTCCGAAGGGTGGTCCCGGTATGCAGGAAATGCTTTATCCTACCTCTTATATAAAATCCCGTCATCTCGGAAAAGAATGTGCCTTGATTACCGACGGACGTTTCAGCGGTGGAACTTCCGGATTGAGTATCGGACATATTTCGCCCGAAGCGGCAGCAGGAGGTAATATCGGAAAGATTGTCGATGGAGATATTATCGAAATCGATATTCCTGCCCGGACGATTAACGTGCGACTGACGGATGAAGAACTGGCTGCCCGTCCGATGACACCTGTCACTCGCGACCGCTATGTGCCGAAGAGCCTGAAGGCATACGCCAGCATGGTGAGCTCCGCCGATAAGGGGGCAGTGAGAATAATTTAATAAATAGTCAAATCGTAAATATGAAAGATTTAATAACAGGTGCAGAGGCGTTGATGCGCTCCTTGGAACATCAGGGAGTGAATACCATTTTCGGATATCCCGGCGGTTCTATCATGCCGGTATTCGATGCCTTATTCGATCATCGCAATACATTGAATCATATATTGGTTCGTCACGAACAGGGAGCTGCCCACGCAGCGCAAGGATATGCCCGCGTATCGGGCAAAGTAGGCGTTTGCTTGGTGACAAGCGGTCCCGGTGCTACAAATACGGTCACCGGCATTGCAGATGCTATGATTGACAGTACGCCTGTTGTCGTAATCGCCGGACAGGTAGGAACCAATTTCCTCGGAACGGATGCTTTTCAGGAGGTCGACTTGGTGGGTATCACTCAGCCTATCACTAAATGGAGCTATCAGATTCGTCGTGCGGAAGATGTGGCATGGGCGGTGGCACGTGCGTTTTATATCGCCAGCAGCGGTCGTCCCGGTCCTGTAGTGTTGGATTTTGCCAAGAACGCGCAAGTGGAGAAAACTAAATATGAGCCGACAAAGGTAGACTTTATACGTAGTTATGTTCCTGTGCCCGATACGGATGCGGACGCTGTAAAAGCGGCTGCCGAGTTGATAAACAATGCCGAACGCCCGCTTGTGCTGGTGGGGCAGGGGGTTGAGTTGGGCAATGCGCAAAGCGAATTGCGTACTTTCATCGAAAAGGCGGATATTCCGGCGGGTTGCACACTGCTCGGTCTTTCAGCTTTGCCGACGGATCATCCGTTGAATAAAGGTATGTTGGGCATGCACGGCAACTTGGGACCTAATATCAATACCAACAAATGTGATGTTCTGATTGCTGTCGGCATGCGCTTTGACGACCGGGTGACAGGCAATCTTGCTACCTATGCCAAGCAGGCGAAAGTGATTCATTTCGATATCGATCCGGCCGAGATAAACAAGAATGTAAAGGTAGATGTAGCCGTTTTGGGGGATTGCAAGCAAACACTGGCATCTGTCACGGCACTTCTGAAGAAGAATACCCATACCGAATGGATTGACAGTTTCAAAGAATATGAAAAGGTGGAAGAAGAGAAGGTGATACGCCCCGAACTGCATCCCGCCATGGATACTCTGAGTATGGGCGAGGTGGCACGTGCGGTGAGTGATGCCACTCACCATGAGGCTGTTCTGGTGACGGATGTAGGACAGAACCAGATGATTTCCGCACGCTACTTTAAATATTCGAAAGAGCGCAGCATCATCACTTCCGGCGGTCTCGGAACGATGGGCTTCGGGTTGCCTGCCGCTATCGGTGCGACTTTCGGCGCACCGGAACGTACCGTATGCGCTTTCATGGGCGATGGTGGGCTTCAAATGAATATCCAAGAATTGGGAACTGTCATGGAACAGCAAGCTCCGGTGAAGATTATCTGTCTGAACAACAATTTCCTCGGCAACGTGCGCCAATGGCAAGCGATGTTCTTCAACCATCGCTATTCATTTACACCGATGATGAATCCTGACTACACGAAAATCGCTTCTGCCTATGGCATCCCTTCCAAACGTGTCTTCACGCGTGAGGAACTGAAGGAGGCCATCAAGGAGATGCTGGCAACGGATGGTCCGTTCTTGCTCGAAGCCTGTGTGATAGAAGAGGGCAATGTGCTGCCGATGACTCCTCCGGGTGGTTCGGTAAATCAAATGTTGCTGGAATGTTGAGGAAAGTGAGAGTAGAGAGAAGTGGAGAGTTGAGAATTCGCAATTAAAATTAGGAGTTATGAGTGATAAAACATTATATACAATCATTGTTCATTCGGAGAATATAGCCGGATTGCTGAATCAGGTAACGGCTGTATTTACCCGCCGGCAGATAAATATCGAAAGTTTGAATGTATCTGCGTCCTCGATTAAAGGGGTGCATAAGTACACGATTACGGCTTGGACGGACAAGGATACGATAGAGAAGGTGGTGAAGCAGATAGAGAAGAAGATTGATGTTATCCAAGCGCACTACTTTACGGAAGATGAAATTTACTTCCACGAGATTGCTTTATATAAGGTGTCTACTCCGGAGTTTCAGGGAACGCCGGAAGCGTCTAAGGTGATACGCAGGTATAATGCACGCATTGTGGAAGTGAATCCTGTATTCTCTATTGTCGAGAAGAATGGCATGAGTGAGGATATTACTTCGCTTTACGGTGAACTGAAGGCTTTGAATTGTGTTCTGCAATTTGTTCGTTCGGGGCGTGTAGCCATCACTATCAGTTGCTTCGAACGGGTGAATGAATTCCTTGACGGAAGAGAAGCGGAATATAACCAAAGTAAAAAACAACCGGAATAATGAGCGGATCAAATAAAATAGGGACTTATAAGTTTGTAGCAGAACCGTTTCACGTTGACTTCAACGGACGTCTGACGATGGGAGTATTGGGCAATCATCTGCTGAACTGTGCAGGGTTTCATGCCAATGACCGTGGTTTCGGCATTGCGACGTTGAACGAGGACAACTATACTTGGGTGCTCTCGCGACTGGCTGTTGAATTGGATGAAATGCCTTACCAATACGAGGACTTTTCTGTGCAGACGTGGGTGGAGAATGTGTACCGCCTGTTTACCGACCGTAATTTTGCCATTATCAATAAAGATGGTAAAAAGATAGGTTATGCCCGTTCGGTGTGGGCTATGATTAACTTGAATACTCGTAAGCCTGCCGATCTGCTGACACTGCATGGCGGAAGCATTGTGGATTATGTGTGTGATGAACCCTGTCCGATAGACAAACCTTCGCGCATCAAGGTGACAAGTGACAAGCCGCTTGCTACATTGTCTGCCAAGTACAGTGACATTGACATCAACGGACATGTGAACAGCATCCGCTACATAGAGCATATTCTCGATCTGTTTCCGATAGAACTTTATAAGACTAAGCGTATTCGCCGTTTCGAAATGGCGTATGTGGCGGAAAGCTATTTCGGGGATGAACTTTCATTCTTCTGTGATGAGGCTAATGCAAATGAGTTTCATGTCGAAGTGAGGAAGAATGGCAGTGAGGTAGTCTGCCGCTCGAAAGTGGTATTTGAATGACTCGGAAATAGTATAATGACTTGGATATAGTATTTGAATAATAAAGAATATAAAATCAATTAATAACAGATGGCGCAAGCCGTCAAATTAAAAAAACAAAAAGAAAATGGCACAGTTGAATTTTGGCGGAACTATTGAAACAGTAGTAGTCCGTGAAGAGTTTCCATTGGAAAAAGCTCGTGAAGTATTGAAAAATGAAACAATTGCTGTAATCGGTTATGGCGTACAGGGGCCGGGACAGGCACTGAACTTGCGCGATAACGGCTTCAATGTAATCGTTGGACAGCGTGCAGGAAAAACATACGATAAAGCAGTTGCAGACGGATGGGTTCCGGGTGAATCATTGTTTGGAATTGAAGAAGCTTGCAAGAAAGGTACTATCATAATGTGCCTGTTGTCTGACGCAGCGGTAATGTCTGTATGGCCTACCATCAAGCCTCATTTGACAGCCGGAAAAGCTCTTTATTTCTCTCATGGCTTTGCTATCACTTGGAACGACCGTACAGGCGTGGTTCCTCCTACTGATATCGATGTTATCATGGTTGCTCCTAAGGGTTCTGGTACTTCTTTGCGTACTATGTTCCTCGAAGGTCGTGGTTTGAACTCTTCTTACGCTATCTA
>CAKUYM010000170.1 GCA_934716785.1 uncultured Bacteroides sp.
TGCTGGGACAACGGCAAACAGACCCTACCTCCGGCTGGGGTTCCTTACAGTTGAATTATGGTCAGATGTACAATCGCGGTATAGAGATTACTCTGCACAGTGAGAACATCAATACGCGCAATTTCAGTTGGTCGTCCGATTTCATCTTCAGTTATAATAAGAACAAATTAACCCAGATTGAGAACTCCGGCACTTCTGCCTACAGCTATTTCGGTTCTCTGCAGAATCGTGAAGGCTACCCGATGAATTCCATCTTTGCAATCCGCTATGCGGGCTTGGATAAGGAAGGTTTGCCGCAGGCGTATAAAGCCGATGGAACGATTGTGAACAGCTATGCTTTGTTGGAACCCGAAGATTTGGTGCATGCAGGAACTACAACCCCACCCTATTCCGCCTCTTTATCAAACCGAATTACTTACAAAGGATTCGATCTGGATTTTATGTTCATATTCTATGGTGGACATAAATTGAGAGATGTTGCCGCAAGCAGCATGTTTACGATGTATCCTGTGATGAACTCTACCAGTGCGATAGACCGTGACCGTCTCAACTTCTGGAGAAATCCGGGTGATGAGAACAATCCGGACATGGCGCCTGCTTTTCTGTACGGCAACAGCCGCTCCGGTCAGGTGCAGTATCTGTGGAGCGCTGCGGACAAGCATATCCAAAAGGGGGATTATATCAAGCTGCGCGATCTCTCCTTAGGATATACATTTCCTAAAGTATGGATAAACAAGTTCTTCATGCAAAACCTCCGTGTCAACCTGCAAATCCAGAATTTGTGGTATTGGGCGGCAAACGACAAGAATCTGGATCCGGAAGTATGGACGGGCACAAGTCTTTCGCCATCCAGAGGACAGCATATTCCTGCCACTTACACTATCGGATTATCCGCCAATTTCTAAAACTAAAAACTCAAATGATATGAAAACAGTAAAATATACCGCTATCGCCTGCGCCCTATTGTCTCTGGCTTCCTGTGACGACTGGTTGGACAATAAGCCCAAAGGATACACAATCCCCGAGACTTATGCCGATTACGAAAAGTTGATGTCTAATCAATATCTGATCAATGTATTAGACCCTTATCTGGTTTACTTCACCGATGATCCGATGATGGTGGAAAAAGGGGAAACAACCGTAGAATGGTTTGAATACATAAGTAAAAAAGACCATGAAAGAAATATCTTCTCATTCCAGCCGGGACAGGTATACACGCCGGGCAACAGCGATGCGATTTGGGAAGATGCGTACTCCAATATATTCAGTTACAATGCGATTATCAATAATGTATTAAGTTCCGTAGGTGGTAGCGATGCCGATAAACGCCGCTTGCAAGCCGAAGCGTTGGTGGGTCGTGCATTCGAATATTTGTGCCTTATCAACGTATATGGCAAACATTACGATGCCGCTACCGCTGATACCGATTATGGCGTACCCTTGGTACTGAGTGAAGAAGTGGGAGGAGATAAATATAAGCGTAATACGGTTGCCGAGGTCTACAAACAGATTAAAGAGGATTTGGAAACAGCCTCCGCAAGTTTGTCCGACAATACAGCATATCCTTTTTACCCCACCAAGAATGCTTGTTATTCGGTGCTGTCGCGCATGTATCTGTACATGGGCAATTACAGCGAATCTTTGAGGTATGCCGATATGATACTTGCTGTTCCGCAAAATATCCGGTTGATCGAATATAAAAACTATAAGAAAATCGATGGGACCCAATGGAGAAATATCGTAACGGATGATGACAATAAGACGCAGTTTCCTGACGGACAGTATGGTTTTCCAAGTCCGGAGCAACTTTATACTCGTTATATCAGCAGTCACACTTTCAATAGCGTGTGCGAAAGCGAAGACTTAAAACAGGCTTTCGCCAAAAACCTTCGGAAAGAAATGGGAGAAGTGGACTTACGTGAAGATTTGTTTTTCCGGACCGACTGCATGAATCGCGGTGCCGGAATGGAATACTTTGAAGGATATACCATCTATACTGCATGGATACAAATCAATGCCGGCACTTCCATTCCGGAAATGCTTTTGACAGCAGCTGAATGCGAAGCACGCACCGGGAGCACGGATAAAGCAATCGGATACTTAAACACATTGCGCGCATCCCGCATCAAAAACCACATTCCATATAAAACCGCAGACTATACGGACAGACAGAAAGTCTTACAACTGGTACTCGACGAGCGTCGTTGTGAATTTGCGATGATAGGATATATGCGATATGCCGACTTACGGCGTTTGAACAAAGAGCCTCAATTTGCAAAAACGATTGTCCACCAAGTAGGGAGTGAGACTTGGGAACTTCCACCCAACGACCCGCGCTATATCATGCCCGTTCCACAGAATGTATTGGAGTACAATCCGGATATTCCTCAGTATGAACGCTAATCAAATGACCTTACAGATATATACTATTTAGCTTGAAGTTCAAACTTTTTGAGTAAAAAAGTCTTTTCAACGAAATTTTTCTCATATATTTGCAACGTGTTAAGTTAATAAATTGATTAAGGTCGATTTTTGACTGTTTCGAATCGGAAAGTATGGGGGTACTTTCCGATTCTTTTTCTTCAAAAAAGCTACAATAAACTGAGAAGTGTGGCTGCCGGAATATCCATTTTTGAGAAAGCAAATAGCTTCTTCCCCAGGTCTTTCAATGAAGCACCTATATGGTATACTTCAGTGCCGTCAATAATAAGGAAACGATCATGGCTGTTCTTAAAAGTTCTGATGTTGATGGGTGAATACTGGGCATTATACTTTTCAAGATCAAGCTGAAGCTGAGTGTTTATTTTATGTGTATAGATAGTGGCAGAAACTTTGCTATCCCGTTTGCTCAACATGAGCAGGACTGATTCATCCACATAATTATCTATAAGAACAATGGATTGTGCTGCCGACTTTATCAAGTCTGTGGCAAATTTGTATGCATCGAATATCTGTCCGTCGAAGAAAATTCCTTCTATGGGTGGCAATGATGTCCGGACAAAAAAGTCCACCTTGCTCGTCAACTCTTCCAGCTTCCTGTCATGGGCTATAAGTTTTTGATCTACCTTATGCTCCAACAGGTCTACACGCTGATTCATGGAATAGCCTTTAAGAAGATACTCTTTTAAGATTCGATTGGCCCATTGCCGGAACTGCACGCCTCGTTTGCTTGAGACCCTATATCCCACTGATATAATCATATCAAGGTTATAATAATCCATATTACGAGCAACACTTCTTCCACCTTCCAAACGAACTGTTCGGAAATTCCGAACAGTTGAGGCAAGAGTCAACTCTCCTGATTCATAGATATTTTTGATATGTTCACTTATATTTGCTTTGCTAGATTGGAATAAATCAACAATCTGCGCTTGGGTCAGCCAAACTGTTTCATCTTCTAAACGGACTTCCAGTTTAACTGTTTCGTCCGGTTGATATAGTATAATTTCTCCTCGTTCCATTGTCCGGGTTAATGTTTGACTTTACAAATCAAGTGTATCACATGCTCTTGGTCTCAAAATATAATATCCTATGCAGATAGTATGTGGTTTTGATGTACACAAAGATAGCGTCTTTGTTTGTATACCCAATGATAACGGTGATAAATTTGAAGCCCAATATGATGTTTTGACTCTTGTCGAGATAAAAAATTACACTTCGGTAAATTTTTGCTGAAGTTGTCAGGATGTACATACTCTATTGATAAGTCAGGAATGTAATGCTGATTGATAAGTTATGTAACCGACATCATCGTGTCATTCAGCCTTTATCATTATGTCATTTAGGCTTCATTCCTTTTGTTGTACCGTAGTGCACAGATCGTTGCACTGTAGTGGAAAGAACTGTTTACTGTAGTGCAACGATCTGTGCACTACAGTGGAACGGTTGTAATATAGCTTCAATGAAACAGTGACACTTATAGGACAACACGTCAATACTTACTTGCTTTCTTGCAAATAATAGCTTGCTTTGGTGTGAAGAATGAACAATGAGAATACATGAAGACACCATGAGAGATGGAGGATTTTGATGCATTTATGCGGGAAAATGATGAGAAACGCCATTGGGAGAGCGTATTTCTCATTATCTATACCATTAGCTATCTGCTATTTATCTCAAAAGAATGAGAACATGAGAAATGATCCTTCAAAATCTTTCTTAGTAGAGGACACGAAGCGTAGGTGCTATTGCAAAAAAATAGTCCGAGAACTAAAGCTCTCGGACTACCTCCTATGTTATATAATAGCGCTATTACTTCTTTTCCGGTTTGGGGAACAAGACTTTTCTTGAAAGTTTGAACTTACCGGTTTTCGGGTCAATATCAATCAATTTCACGTCGATTTCATCACCTTCCTTGATTCCGGCTTCTTCTACGGTTTCAAGACGCTTCCAGTCTATTTCGGAAATGTGCAGCAGACCGTCTTTGCCCGGCAAGAATTCAACGAAGGCACCGTAAGGCATGATAGAACGAACCTTACCTTTGTACACTTCGCCCACTTCGGGAACAGCTACGATTGCTTTGATCATGCGCATTGCATCATCAATACATTTCTTATTTGTTCCGGAAACCTCGATGCGACCCACACCGTCAATTTCTTCGATGGTAATCACAGCACCGGTCTCTTCCTGCATACCTTGGATAATCTTACCGCCAGGACCGATCACAGCACCGATGAATTCCTTAGGAATGGTCATCGTTTCAATGCGAGGAGCATGTTCCTTCAAGTCGGCACGCGGCTCGGCGATTGTTTCCGTGATTTTGTCGAGGATGTACATACGTCCTTCTTTAGCCTGGTTCAAGGCACGTTCCAGAATCTCGTAAGACAAACCGTCTACCTTGATATCCATCTGAGTAGCGGTGATACCGTCTCTCGTACCTGTCACCTTGAAGTCCATATCACCGAGGTGGTCTTCATCACCCAAGATATCAGACAATACGGCATATTTCTCTTCACCCGGATTCTTAATCAATCCCATAGCGATACCTGATACCGGCTTCTTGATCTTCACACCGGCATCCATCAACGCCAATGTTCCGGCACATACGGTAGCCATGGAAGAAGAGCCGTTTGATTCGAGGATATCGGAAACCACACGTACTACATACGGATAATCGGCAGGAATCTGTCCTTTCAGCGCACGCCAAGCCAAATGACCGTGACCGATTTCACGACGGCCTACGCCACGTTGTGCTTTTGCCTCACCGGTAGAGAACGGAGGGAAGTTATAATGCAACAGGAAACGTTCTTTACCGTGTTCCAATACATCGTCGATAATCTTTTCGTCGAGTTTTGTACCCAATGTAACAGAAGTCAACGACTGAGTTTCGCCACGGGTAAAGATGGCGGATCCGTGAGGACCAGGCAGCGGACCTACTTCACACCAGATAGGACGGATTTCGGTAGTCTTACGACCATCGAGACGCTTGCCTTCATCGAGTATAGAACGACGCATAGCCTCTTTTTCCACATCATGATAATAGCGGTCGATCAGCGGAGCCTTCTCTTCCAACTCTTCTTCAGAGAACTGAGCCTTGAATTCTTCGCAGATAGCTTCAAAAGCGTCGATACGCTCGTGCTTGTTATTGTTTCCGGAAGCAGCTACGGCATATGCCTTGTCATAGCATGCATCATGAACAGCCTTACGAAGTTCTTCATCGTTCACCTCGTGGTTATATTCGCGTTTTACAGTTTTACCAACCTCTTCCGTCAGCTCCATCTGTGCCTTGCAATGAATCTTGATAGCCTCGTGAGCCACTTTCATAGCTTCCAGCAGTTCGGCTTCGGATACTTCCTGCATTTCGCCTTCCACCATCATGATGTTATCATAAGTAGCGGCAACCATAAGATCCATATCGGCTTTTTCCAACTGCGCGAAAGTAGGGTCGATAACGAACTGACCGTCGATACGCGCTACGCGCACCTCTGAGATAGGTCCGTTGAATGGAATATCTGAAACGGCAAGTGCTGCGGAAGCTGCAAGTCCTGCCAGTGCGTCCGGCATATCCACACCATCTGCTGAGAAGAGGATGATGTTTACATATACCTCTGCATGATAATTGTCGGGGAATAAAGGACGGAGAGCACGGTCAACGAGACGGCAAGTCAGGATTTCATAATCAGAAGCTCTACCTTCTCTCTTGGTGAAACCACCGGGGAAACGGCCGAATGCCGCAAACTTTTCTTTGTACTCTACCTGTAAAGGCATAAAATCTGTTCCGGGAACTGCATCTTTAGCGGCACAAACAGTAGCTAACAACATGGTGTTGCCCATGCGTAGCATTACAGAACCGTCTGCCTGTTTTGCCAACTTTCCCGTCTCGAGTGTGATGGTTCTGCCATCCGCCATCTCGATCGTCTTAACAATTGGGTTAATCATAAAAATTGTTTTATCTATACTTTTTCTTTCAAAATTCCTGCAAAGATACACATTTATCATTGTAATAAGGTGGAAATGAGGTAAAAAGTTAGTCATAAACTTATTTTTTTTCAAAAAACGGGCGAAGAACACAGCAAAATGCTTTGACTAATCTCGAAAAGAAGTATATTTGCATCTCGTAAATAACACACACTATATATGAAAAAGGTTACTTTTGCAGCGCTTGCCGCACTTACTATTACCGCTTGTAGTTCCGGTCCTCAATTCCAGGTGAACGGAGATGTATCGGGAGCTGATGGTAAAATGCTTTATCTCGAAGCCTCCGGTCTGGAAGGTATTGTTCCGCTCGATTCTGTAAAATTGAAAGGGGAAGGTACATTCAGTTTCAAGCAACCCCGTCCCGAATCGCCCGAATTTTACCGCTTGCGGGTAGACGACAAAGTCATCAACTTCTCCGTAGACTCCATCGAAACCGTCCGAATCAAGGCACCGTATGTAGATTTTTCTACGGCTTACACGGTGGAAGGTTCGGAAAACAGCAGCAAAATAAAAGAACTGGCATTGAAACAAATCCGGCTTCAGAAAGATGTGGACGACCTGCTGGCCGCATTGCGTGGCAACAAGATAGGGCATGACGTTTTCGAAAACAACCTTGCCTCACTGATCGACAATTATAAGAATGATGTAAAGGCAAACTATATATTTGCCGCTCCCAATACGGCAGCCGCATACTTTGCTTTGTTTCAAAAGTTGAACAACTATCTGATATTCGACCCGCTGAACAATAAAGATGACGTGAAGTGTTTTGCAGCCGTTGCCACGAGCCTCAACAACACGTTCCCCGATGCCGTACGTTCCAAGAATCTCTACAACATCGTAATTAAGGGAATGAAGAATACGCGCCAACCGCAAACGAAGACACTGGAGATTCCGCAAGACAAGATTGTGGAAACCGGCATCATCGACATTGCCCTGCGCGACGTAAAAGGAAATGTGCGCAAGCTGACCGACCTGAAAGGCAAAGTGGTGTTGCTCGACTTCTCCGTATTCCAGTCGCCCGCCGGAGCTCCTCACAACATGTTGCTTCGCGAACTATATAACACATACGCTTCGCAAGGCTTGGAGATCTACCAAGTGTCTCTCGATGCAGACGAGCACTTCTGGAAAACATCGGCAAGCAATCTGCCATGGGTATGCGTGCGCGACGGCAACGGAGTGTACTCTACGAACGTAGCCGTATATAATGTACGTCAGGTTCCGTCCATCTTCCTGATTAACCGCAACAACGAGCTGAAGTTCCGCGGTGAAGAAATCAAAGATTTGGAAGCAACCGTCAAGTCATTGCTCTAAAACCAAGAGCCGTTATATATAAGTTGTTATAAATTAGCATATTTCTTTTAAATATGTTACACAGCATCATTTTTTGCTTGACACGTATCACTTAAAAGGCTATCTTTGCAAAGAAATCATGAAAAGAGGGTTCCAACATGTGGCCATGTTGGAATTCTTTTTTGTTTATATGACTATTAAAAACTATTAAAGGAGGAAAACATCATGGCTTATATGTCAGAAGAAGGTTACAAGAAACTGATGGCGGAACTGAAAGAACTTGAAACAGTGGAACGCCCAAAGATCTCCGCGGCAATAGCCGAAGCAAGAGATAAAGGAGATTTGTCGGAAAATGCGGAATACGATGCAGCCAAAGAGGCGCAAGGTATGCTCGAAATGCGTATCAACAAGCTGAAAGCTACTATCGCAGATGCAAAGATCATCGACGAGTCCAAACTCAAGACGGATTCCGTACAGATATTAAATAAGGTGGAGCTGAAGAACGTAAAGAACGGTATGAAGATGACTTATACCATCGTTTCCGAAAGCGAAGCCAACCTGAAGGAAGGCAAGATTTCCGTCAACACCCCTATCGCACAAGGTTTGCTTGGCAAGAAGGTTGGTGATATTGCAGAAATTACCGTTCCGCAGGGAAAAATCGCATTGGAAGTAGTTAACATATCATTTTAACGCTAAGGCAGGTCTTCGCAGAAGGCTTGCCTTATTTTATCTATAGAAGTTATGGCAACAATATTCAGTAGAATCATCGCAGGCGAGATTCCCTGCTACAAGGTGGCGGAAGATGAGAAGTTTTTCGCTTTTCTCGATATCAACCCGTTGGTAAAAGGACATACATTGGTGGTGCCCAAACAGGAAGTGGATTATATATTCGATTTGAGCGATGAAGACTTGGCTGCAATGCATGTGTTTGCAAAGAAAGTGGCCCGTGCCATCGAGAAAGCTTTCCCTTGCAAGAAAGTAGGTGAAGCCGTTATCGGACTGGAAGTTCCTCACGCACACATTCATCTGATTCCTATCCAAAAAGAATCGGACATGCTGTTCTCTAATCCGAAACTGAAATTGTCGGACGAAGAATTCAAGTCCATAGCGCAAGCAATCAACTCCTCTCTATAAAACATGATGATAAAATAAGCAAGAGGGTGTCCATCACTGGGCACCCTCTTCTATTATATCTATTATGATATTATATGCTTATACTGTCTATATC
>CAKUYM010000171.1 GCA_934716785.1 uncultured Bacteroides sp.
GAAGCTCCTCATGTGCATCCTCACAATAAAAGAGGTATTGGAGAACGCCTCGCATATATGTCGCTAAATAAGACATACGGATATCAAGGAATAGAATCTGAATATCCATCTTATAAAAGTATGAAAATCAACGGAGACGCAATTGAAATCTCCTTTTCCCATGCAGAAAAAGGATTGAGTCCTTGGACGAACATCTCCGGATTTGAGATTGCAGGGTCGGACAAAGTCTTTTATCCGGCAGAAGCCTCTTTAAATCAGAAGAATCATACAATAATCGTCAAATCCCCAACTGTTAAATCTCCCGTTGCTGTCCGTTACTGTTTTCGGAATTTTCTGAAAGGAAATTTGATTAACACACGCAATCTACCGGTCAGACCATTTCGGACAGATCAATGGTAATAAAAACATAAAATAAATGATGAAAAGAATATATTATACATATCCGGTTTGGCTTGTTTGGCTTGTGTCGACATTGTTGCCACAATTCTGTATAGCTATGACTAATGAACAGAAAGAAAACAATGATGTGGTCATAGAGAATGCAGAAATGCGTTTAACTATTAGCAATGACGGAAAAGCACGCAGCCTGATACACAAAGCTACCGGAGAGGAATGTCTGATGACAAATGCAGATGTACCCTTATGCGCTATTACCCAATACCGTCCTTATGACAATGAAAATTTCCTGATGTTTCCTGCAAAGCCACGCATTTTTCCATCCAATAAAATTGAACGTAATGGGAATGAATTGCGCATAGAATTTCAGGATACCTATGACATTGCTATCGTAGAGTTGAATATCACAGATTATTATATTGGTTTCACTCTGAAACAAATTGATTATCGTATCGAAGATTTCGGGGTAAAGCGCAAAACTGAAATAGACGAGATCTCATTATTACAATTACCTGTACGCAAGCGTGAAAGCTTTGGCGAATGGCTGAATGTATCATGGGATGAACAGACGGCTATATGCCTGCTGGGTACTCACCCGACCACTCGTATCGATGCTTTTGCAAACAAAGAATATACTACCATGTATGCAGGACTTGATTTTCAAGTGAAACTTTTCAATTCCGGTGCAGCACTGATTACTACTTCAAAAGAAAAACTGCTAACTTGTATTGATAAAGTAGAACGTGACTATGATATGCCTTTAGGGGTGGAGAGTCGCCAACGTAAAGAATATCAGTATTCCTATTATGAGTTGCGTGATGTCACGACTAAAAATATAGATGAACACATTGCATATGCCCAAAAAGGCGGTTTCAAATCCATTGTCGTCTACTATGTTGATTTCGCCAAAGCTTGCGGGCATTATGAATGGAGAAAAGAATATCCGAATGGAATGAAAGATTTACAGGAGATCACTAATAAAATCAAAGCAGCAGGCATGATACCGGGCATTCATATTCATTATTCCAAAGTAGCAGTGAATGACCCATATATCAACAACGGCATACCGGACTCCCGCACTAACCATGTACGCGAATTTATTCTCTCAGAACCATTAGATGATTCAAGTACTATCATCACTATAGAAGGCAATCCGGAAGGCGTACGTATGGAGAAAGGACGACGTCTCCTGCAAATTGACAACGAGCTTGTCACTTATGAGAACTATACCACTGAACCTCCATATCAATTCACGGGATGTGTACGGGGAGTATTTAACTCAAAAGCAACCTCCCATGACAAAGGGCAACATTTCAGGCTATTGGATGTAGATGACTGGCCTCTGTTTATCCGTGTCGACCAAAATACAGGAATCCAAAAAGAGATTGCCGAACGTTTAGGAAAAATATACCACGAAGCAGGCTTTCGCTTTGTCTATTTTGACGGGGCGGAAGATGTTCCGATGCCCTATTGGTATAATGTCTCCCGCTCTCAGATGATAGTATACAATGAAATGAAACCTGCTCCATTATTTGCAGAAGGGGCATTGAAATCACATTATGGATGGCATATCTTAAGTCGTGGGAATGCTTTTGATATATTTCCTCCGGAACGTATCCGCCCGGCAATGAAAAAGTATACACTCCGATGTGCAGAGCAGATAGCCCAAGATTTTACTTCCGTCAATTTCGGATGGGTGAATTACTTAGCTCCCAACGACAAGACAATAGGCATGCAACCAGACATGTATGAATATATTTGCAGCAAAGCTGTCGCATGGAATTCTCCCATATCATTGGTCGGTAATTTAAAAGAGTTACAGAATCATCCTCGTACGGAAGACAACCTGAGAGTCATCAAAATGTGGGAAGAAGCGAAACTTCAAGGTGCTCTGACTGAGAAGCAAAAAGATTCACTCAAAAATCCGGAACAAGAATTCCTTCTGATGAAAGATAAAAAGGGAAACTATCAGTTATACCCCTATTATCAAATAACCAATGATGACGAAAAGCCAATCCGAGCATTCGTTTTCCAGAAAGCAGGAAAAACTTGTATCATTTATTGGCATATGAACGGTACAGGGCAGCTCACTCTTGATATAGAAAAAAACAAGCTTTCTTTAAAAAACGAGAGTGGTAAAAGAATACCTTTCCAGTCAGCAGGAAGCAAAAGTATCCTCCCCGCAACAGGACGTCTCATATTGGAAACGGCTCTTCCACAGGAGGAAGCAATAAAATTGTTCAGAAAAAGCATCGAATTTATTAAATAGAAATTATTCATCCTAATCTTTTGTATATGAGAAATATGATAACCGGTATTATTAGCATATTATGCTATTTACAATGTTTCGGAACTTTATCAGCCTCAGTGACTGCTAAAAATGAGAATGGAAATTTTGTTTTAAAAAACAAAAATGTTGAATTAGTATTTGCCAACGGAAAAGAATTCTTATTCAAGGAATTTCGCATGGATGGCATGAATATATTACCTGAAAATGGAAGCACAACGCATCCGTGGCAATTAATCTACCAAGGCCCTAACGGTGAGAATCCGACTCTGATGCCCCGATGGGGTGAATATAAAGGAGGCGAGATACAAAAAACTCAAGATGCCTCAACATTAATATTCACCTGGCAAATGGTTATAGACGCAGGACCGACATATCCGGTACGCGTATTGGTCACATTAGGTAAAGATGCCGAACTACCAGAATGGCGCATTGAAGCAGAAATGCCGGAAGGATGGGTGATTACAGAATCCGAATTTCCCCGTATTGCCGTAAACAGACCGGAAGGAGCCAAAGGTATTCTCCCAGTCGGATTCGGGACCGAATACACAATCGGCAGCGAAGGACAACTGCAATCACGTTATCCTTCGTGTACAGGCACAATGCAGTTGGTACTGATGCATCATAAAGGAGGTACAGTCTACTTTGCCGCACAAGACAAAGGGGGATCAGGCAAAATATTCAGGATGAAAAGCGAAGGAAAAAGCCTTGTATTTATTCAGAATGTGACAACATCCTATGCTTGGACTCAAAATAAGAAATTCAGCATTCCTTGGGGAACAGTGATGGGATTTACCCAAAAGGGATGGCAGGATGCTGCCGTACAATGGTACCGCCCATTTACTTTTGAAACACTATGGGGGGCAAAAACTATCTCAGAGCGCCCTATAGCAGAGTGGATCAAAAATGCCGATATGTGGCTGCGTCCGGGAGAAGCTAATGCAGAAACAATGGAAGCTGTACGTAAGGCTATGAAATACTATGGGAAAGGAGTCGGATTACATTGGTATTATTGGCACAATCATCGTTTTGATACTAAATATCCGGAATACTTTCCCGAAAAAGCAGGATTCAAAGAGATGATTAAAGAAACACAAGAACTGGGAGGATTTATTACTCCATATATCAACGGTCGCCTGTGGGATCCTGCAACAGATAGCTATAAAACGCTTAATGGGAAAAATGCCTCTTGTCGCAAAGCTGATGGTACATTGTATACAGAAGTATATAGTTCAAAGGTCTTAAATACTGTAACCTGTCCATCCTCTTATATTTGGAGAGATGTGCTGAAAGGAATCAATAAACAGATATTAACCGAACTAAAAACAAACGGTGTATATATGGATCAGATAGGTTGCGCCAATAGCGAGCCCTGCTATGCGACCAATCACGGACATGCCCCTGGCGGTGGTGACTGGTGGCCTTTCGCCTACCGCAGTTTACTAACTGAAATGCGCACAAATCTATACAAAGAGAACCAAGCCATGACAACAGAAGAAAATGCAGAATGCTATATTGACCTGTTTGACATGATGTTAGTTGTAAACTCTCCGCACAACAGCTATACAAAGATGGTTCCATTGTTTCCGCTCATTTATTCCGACCGTTGTATCTATAGCGGATATACCTACATTCCTTGGCGTATCACAGACGGTTCCTTAAATTTCATAAGTATGCGTAGTCTGTTATGGGGGTCTCAGTTGGGATGGGTAGAGCCCAGTCTGTTGATGCGCCCGGAGGCGAAGAGGGAAGCTAAGTTCCTGAAAAATCTAACAGATTTCCGCCGTCAACAGCATGATTTATTCTTAGGAGGTCGTTTTATACAGGAAATAATTCCAACGGGTGATAATCCAACACAAGAAATACCCAACTATGAAACAACTCCGGTAGTATTAGCCGCAGAATGGGTTAGTATATCAGGCGAACACGTATACCTCATAGTAAATATGAGTGAACAAGAACACAAGGTTATACTGCCTAATAAGAAACAAATAATCGTCAAAGCATTTGATGCGGTCAGAGTTAGTAAATAAACAGTTTTCAGCAAAAAATAAATAGTGCAATGAAACATATTATATTTATAGCAATATTATTAACGTGTGCTTTCGGGGCCTGTTCAAGTGACAATAACGGTGACGAACAGTCTGCAAGCGTACAAGCACCTTCAGATATAACCATAGAAAGAATGGGAAGAACCAAAGTATTACTTCGTTGGAAAGACAACAGTAATAATGAAACCGGATTCAGCATCTTACTAAGAAAAGCCGATACCAGCGAAAATATAGAAATAGCCAAGGTAGCTGCAAATGTCACAGAATATACAATCGAAAGTGGTCTGGAAGAAGGAAACATCTACTATTTTGGGGTAAGAGCATTCTCTGATACGAATACCTCACGCGCAATTTACGAACTCTATCGTTTGGTAGCCCTTGATGACGAGCCAAATATCGCAATCATAGGAAGTATCAAAGCAAACTCAACTTGTATCAGTACCTCTTATCAAGTGACAAATATAGCCGGACAAACCAACGTACAACATGGTTTATGCTGGAGCACCGAAAACACCCCCACTATCAATGATCAAAAACAAAACGGACCGGAAATTGCTGAAGACGGAAAAGTATTTCAAGTGATTCCGAACACCTTACTCGACTATGGCAAATCCTATAAAGTACGTGCCTTCCTGACAACCTCTACCGGTACTTATTATAGTGCAGAGTCGACTGTTTCTTTGGATACTGAGCCACAAGCAATCCAATTAACATGGAATAAACTGACCAAATCTACATTGCCGTCAGAAATCGAACTGTACGAAACAACCAGTAACTTAAATGGTAGCAAATTCCATGCATGGTACGCCATTGGTGATCTATCTACCGGTAAGATAGAAGTACGTGTCCACATACCATCTTCTCCCGCAACCATCGATACGCAATCCTCCTCATTCAACGGAGACTGTTATCTATTGGTCAATGGAGGATATTTCTATAATGGAAACCATACAGGAATCGCTGTTGTCAACTCAATAAAGTCTGGCTCTGTTTCAACCGTTCGGGGGTCACTAAAAACTGGTGATACAGAATACAACAGTATGTACAACGTGACAAGAGGAACATTTGGCGTAGATGCTTCAGGTAAGCCGAATGTTGTTTGGACAGGCACGGACGCCTCCAATAATACTTTCTATTTCGACCGTCCTTTGCCGTCTGTCAAAGGAGAAAACAAATATGGAATTGTCACTAATGAAAATCCGACTACCGCAATTAATTGGAGTCCTAAATACGCTTTAAGTGCAGGTCCTGTATTACTGAAAGACAAAAAGATTCCCTTTGATTTTACAGAGACATCAAAGGGTGCGGATTACTATCTCAGCAACTATGAAATCATTCCGTATGACATTTTCGGAGCGAATGTAACTCCAGACCGTACGGCAATCGGTTATCGTGAAGATGGAAAAGTAGTCATATTCATTTGTGACGGGCGTATTACTGACAGTGATGGTGCTACATTAACAGAATTGGCACAAATTATGAAAGGATTAGGTTGTGTCGGAGCTATCAATCTTGACGGCGGAGGTTCTACCGGAATGGTTGTAGGAGACGAACACTTGAATGACATGACCGGAGGAAACCGAGCAGTCGTTTCTACTATCGGATTCTTCAAAAAAAATAGTTCAAACTGAATATTTATGAAATTTTTATTATTATGAAAAGATATCTAATCATCTTGCTCACTACATTCTTATGCTTACCGGCATATTTGGAAGCTCAGCTAAAATATTATGATGCAGCCGAGTTCCCATTATACGGTAAAGCCACAGAGAACACAAAAAATCGCTACGAACGATTGCCGGATTCATTAAAGAAAGTATCTCGTGAACCTGTATGGAATTTAAGTAGAAACTCTGCAGGATTAGCAATCAGATTTTGTTCCAACTCAACAACAATAGCTGCCAAATGGGAGAATTTGAATAATAATCTGATGAATCACATGACACCTACCGGTACTAAAGGACTCGATTTATATGCATGGGTAGATGGAGAATGGAGATTTGTAAATAGTGGTCGCCCCACCGGGAAAGTGAACCAAGCCACAATTATAGCAAATATGGAACCGATTGAACGAGAATACATGTTATATTTACCTCTTTATGACGGAGTAATTTCGTTATCTATCGGAATAGACGCTCAAGCTGCTATATCGGTGCCTCGAATGACTATTCCTGTGCGGACTAAACCAATTGTTTTTTATGGCACAAGCATTCTACAAGGTGGATGTGCCAATCGTCCCGGAATGGCACATACCAATATTATTTCCCGCCGTCTCAATCGAGAAATCATCAATTTGGGCTTCAGTGGAAATGCACTTTTGGATTATGAGATAGCCGAAGTAATGTCTTCAGTCGATGCAGGAGTGTATGTATTAGATTTCGTTCCTAATGCTTTCGCCGATCAAATATATGAGAAAATGGAGACTTTCTATCGCATACTTCGAGATAATCATCCACACACTCCGATTATATTTATTGAGGACCCTATATTCACCCATGCCCTGTTTGACAAGAAAATAGCTACCGAGATAAGCGATAAGAATAAGGCAGTCAACAGTGTTTTCAGATCTCTAAAAGCAAAAGGAGAAAAGAATATATACATGATTTCTTCCGAGAAAATGCTTGGAAAAGATGGAGAAGCAACTGTAGACGGCATTCATTTCACAGACTTAGGAATGATGAGATATGCAGACCTTGTTTGCCCAGTTATCAAGAAAGTATTAAAAAAATAATAAATATAAAACGTATATGAAACATAAGATATTCATACTCCTCCTTTGTTGTATATATAGTAGCTTCGCTGCTTGTCAAGAGGAAAATCACACAGTTCCAACTCTCCCATCAAAAAATGATCCGGAAATAAACGATCCAGTCGTAGAACTCTATGATTGGGAAAAGAGCCGCACCGAGTTACTAACATCTACAGATATGGTGTTACTTTATGGCGGCGGACATCATCGCACTCCCTATACATGGGATAAAGAGCGCGTAAATCCTTATATCAGATATGTAGACAGGAACAACCAATCCCATTGGTTATTTGATAGTTTCCTCTTTTTGGAAATTATGGACAAAGGCACAGGAGGCGCCAATAAAATGTTTGCAAAAGGTTACTATTTGGAATCTGCCAACCAGGCAGACTGGATGAAACTTATAGACTATTATTTTCAGTCTGAAACAGGAATCGGAGCCTTGGATGCATCGATCAAGGAAGCTTCTACCGTTTTAGGAGCCCCACAGTCGAAACGCCAAGTTGTGATCAGTATACCAGAGCCCATTGTCTATCAGTATCCGGAACAAGCATCCTCCTCAACCAAGTACTGGGGGAAAATAGATAATAAAACGCTCGATTTTTCTAACTCTGCCGACCGATTTAAAGCCTGCAAATGGTATATTGACCAAGTACGCGCCAAGTTCAATGAGAAAAACTATCAGCATATTGAATTAGCAGGATTTTATTGGCTTGCCGAAAAAGCGACCGACACCCGTGATATTCTAAACTCGGTTGCCATTTATTTGAATAAACTAAAATACAGCTTCAATTGGATTCCCTATTATGGAGCCGACGGGTATAATCAGTGGAAATCATTAGGATTCAATTATGCTTATTTTCAACCTAATTACTTCTTTAATGAGTCCATTCCAGATTCTCGCCTGGAAGATGCCTGCCAGAAAGCGCTCACTTATGATATGCACATGGAACTGGAATTTGATGATAATGCTCTGAACAGCAGAGGACAGTCTTATCGCTTGGTAAACTATATGAATGCATTCAAGAAATATGGCATATGGGAGAAAAAACGTCTTGCTTATTATCAAGGAAGTGCATCCCTGCTCACACTAAAGAATTCTGGAAATGCCACCGATACCCAACTCTATCACGAGTTTTGTGAGTTTGTAATCAGCCGCCCTATCCGGAATTCACATTAGTACAAACAACGTAATCATCGCCATCCTATGAATCACAAATACCTATGCTTACTCCTGCTATTTCTTATAGTCGGTTGCCAACACAATACAGACACAAGCCCTTCTGTATTAAAAGAAATGTGCCAAAGATTATTTCCTCGGCATGCAC
>CAKUYM010000172.1 GCA_934716785.1 uncultured Bacteroides sp.
TATCATATTCGCTCACAGTCCCCTGTTGAAATTTAGCATTGACCACATTATAGTTATCTTCTGCCAACTTGTAGCTTCCCTGAAGTACCTCGTAGCTATCTTGCGCAAGCATCAACTGATAGTAGGCCTTGCTTACCTGATTCACTAAATCCAGTTTAGAAGCACGAGATTTCTCTACGGCAAGTTCAATATCCGTCTTTGTCATTGACATGGCACGGTATACGCCCGGCACAAACAAAGGCAGATTTATGCTCAATCCGGCATTGGCGGTATTCGTGCCATCTTGTCCCATCTTGAATGACATATCATTCAATTTCATTTCGGCAGCCTTGATTGTGTGATCCAAAGAGGTGGCAACACTGGCCTCGGGCAACAGACTTTGCCATGCTTCCTTGCTGGCTACTTTCTTTAAGGCAATCTCTTCTGCCGCCACTTTCATTGTTGGATTCTCATCCAAGGCGATTTCCAAGGCTTTTTCTAAGGTTAAGGTCAACGTATTCTTCGCTACTTGGATCTCCTGAGCTTTAGCTAAGCCGAATGCACAGAATACGACAGCTATCAGAAACATCTTCTTACCTGTCAATCTTTTCATTTTATTCATAAACTGGTTCTAATTAAATCCTTAATCGTTTGTCATCAGAGTCTCATTATTGTTTCCTCCAATATGGCTCTTACGGTATTCTCGAATGAAATCTTCCAGCACCTGCGCTCCCTTCTCGGTGGAGATGCCGCGAATATAGGTAAACATGATAGACTCGTACACCTCTATAAAAGAATATTCATTGCAAATATCTGTATTCAGCAATACATCGAACTGTTCACGTACCAACAAATTGACTATGGAAAAATTCACGTCCGAACGAAAGATTCCTTGATCGACCCCTGCTTTAAAAAAAGACATTGTTTCCTCTGAATCGCTGTCCTGACGGGCTCTCATCATCTCGTGTACTTTCGGATATTTCTTTATATCTTCAAAAAAGCGTTTGTTTGTCTGATGAAACATCTCAATACTTTTCTGAAATACGGCAAGTATTACTTCGAGTACATTATGCGACTCCTTATATACCTGCTGTAAATACTTGTCTCTATCTGCCTGCGCTTTCAGTATACATTCTTTCAGCAATGATTCCTTATCCGCAAAGACTTCATAGAGTGTCCGTTTAGATATGCCCAATGCTGCTGCAATGTCATCCATTGTAATGCTCTTGATACCTTTTGATGTGAACGCTTCTGTTGCTGTCCCTACAATGCGTTCTCTCAATTCAGCTCTTTGAGAAGCGTCTTTTCCATGTTCTGTCATCATCCGTTTTTCTTTATTATTTTAAATGCAGTTTTTGTTTTATCTTCATTTACAGAGGAAAAACAGAACAAAGATAGACAGAAAACTAAATTAACTAATTAAGTTTCCACGTATTTATAATACATTTGAGAATTATTATCATTCAATAGACTGATATGAAAATAAGTGTTAAACGGAAATTTGGAACATTACCGCTTCTGCTTATCACGTAACATCAATATGTATTTAAAAGTGTGCTTGGCTTCCTGACCGTCATCTCTCAAATAAGCCCGTTTCAGCTCCGGATATTTTTTCAATAAATCAAGCATCTTGTCCTTGCTTAAAAATTCAATCTTTCCGGTTACGGCATTCAACTCATAACAGACGCGTTTGGTAACCAGACTCGATGCAGCAAGAGCGTCACCAATATCTCCACCTAACTTAACATCATCTTCTTCTATAAAATTTCCACCGACAACCGAACCTAATGGCATAGCACAAAAATAAATTCTATTATCCAATTGAACAGCCGGAGCATACCAAGCTCCAAAACGCAGTTTTTTATATCGCAACTTACGACAGTTTAAATATAAATTTCCATTCTCATCACGCACGGCAAAACAACGTTTTTTCAACCTCCGTCCCATAGACTCATCATTGCCTGCCGTTATCCGATAATCAGCTCCACCTGTCAACACTATTTGATTCCGAGAACGCTTTTCAACCCGTAATACTGCAACGGTATCGCCATCCTGAGCAAGCAACTCTTTCAGATTGGAATAAACAATGTTCTGAGCAATTAACGGAAAGCTAACTACACTCAGCAATAACAATAAGATAGATATTTTCTTCATAAGCCATCCTCCTTTCCTGTCTAAACGTATTTTACGTGTGAAAGTTATAAATTTCAAGGGATAAATGCAAGAGGAAATACAGAAATATCGAAAAAAAGAACAGAAAACCAATGCCCACTTCGCGTACATTACCACTCTACACACATTAACGGAAACTCAACATAACGATATGCATGGTTTATCCCCCTCCCATTATATCATTGAGGGTATACGCGATGCCTTTTAGCAGGTTCTATGCCAACTACAGTCGTTAATAAACGGTAAATCTGTACCTTACTAAAACAAGCTCTTATCTTGCCCGTTGTGAATTATATTACCTTTGCGAAAAAGTATTGAATTATCATGGAAAAGCAAAAACAGATTATCACTACATATCAACAAATCATTCAGGAAGCAAAAGTCGAGTTGCAGAATGCACAGAAACGTATCTATTATATCAGCCTTTTGCGATTGGTTTTATTCGCCGGAGCCATAATGGGAGCCACCGTATTTTGGCCTGATGGATGGCTATATATTTCTATATTTGCCATCCTGCCTTTTATCTTATTTATCTGGCTGGTAAAACGCCACAATTTTTGGTTTCACCGGAAGGATTTTCTGAAAAAGAAAATAGTAATCAATGAGCAGGAATTGAAAGCCATCCACTATGACTTCTCTGATTTTGATGACGGTGAGGAGTATATCGATCCCGGACATTTCTATACATTCGATTTAGACATTTTTGGAAAGAATTCTCTCTTTCAATACATTAACCGCACGTCGACACCCATCGGCAAGCAACATCTTGCCAACTGGTTCAATGCTCATCTGGAAAATAAGGAAGCTATCGGGCTACGCCAGGAAGCTATTCGCGAATTATCTACAGAGTTGGAATATCGTCAACAAATCCGTTTACTCGGTTTATTGTATAAAGGAAAGCCCGCCGATACTGCCGAAATCAAAGAATGGGCCGACAGTCCGAGTTATTATCGGAAACATACCTTATTACGCATCATACCAACAACGGTCAGCATCATCAATCTCGTATGTATAAGCCTTGCCTTTTTAGGTATTTTACCGGTCAATGCTGCCGGAGGAGTATTTGTAAGTTTTGTAATATTCAGTTCTATCTTCTCCAAGGGAATTACAAAACTACAAGCTACCTATAGTGAAAAGTTGCAAATTCTTTCTACATACGCCGATCAGATTCTTCTTACGGAGAAAAAAGAAATGTACAGCCCTGCATTGAAGCAATTAAAAAGGGAACTAACCAATCAGCATCAAACTGCTTCACAAGCAGTCCGCCAGCTCTCCCGATTGATGAGTGCCCTTGACCAACGGGGTAATCTATTGATGAGTACCATCCTTAATGGCCTTACATTTTGGGAATTGCGCCAAGTGATGAGAATCGAGCAATGGAAAGAAATGCATGCCGACGATCTTCCACGCTGGATAGAGGCGATCGGTGAAATAGATGCTTACTGCTCATTGGCTACATTCGCATACAATCATCCCGATTATATTTATCCTGAAATTTCCACACGTTCTTTCCATTTGCAAGCTAAAGCGCTCGGTCATCCTTTAATGGATCGCAACAAATGTGTACGCAACGGGATAGACATCGAAAAACGTCCTTTCTTCATTATTATAACCGGAGCGAATATGGCAGGTAAAAGTACCTACTTACGTACCGTAGGCGTGAATTACCTCTTGGCATGCATAGGCGCTCCCGTATGGGCCGATCAGATGGAAATATATCCGGCACGTCTCATCACCAGTCTCCGCACCAGTGATTCACTGACCGATAACGAGTCCTATTTCTTTGCCGAACTGAAACGGTTAAAACTAATCATTGACAAACTGCAAGCCGGAGAAGAACTCTTTATTATCCTCGATGAGATACTGAAAGGAACAAATTCCATGGATAAGCAAAAAGGCTCTTTCGCCCTTATCAAACAATTTATGAATATGAATACAAATGGCATTATCGCCACTCACGACCTTCTATTAGGAACTTTAACTGATTACTTTCCACAGAACATCCGAAATTATTGCTTCGAAGCAGATATAACCAATAATGAACTTACTTTCTCTTACCAAATGAGAGATGGAGTTGCCCGAAATATGAATGCCTGTTTCTTGATGAAGGAAATGGGGATAGCCGTTATAGAAGACTCTCCCCATTCCATGAATGAAAATTAAAGTTATGTTTAATTATTGTATCAGCCCTGCTTGCATTTTGTAAGGAAAGCTACCACTGCAGAAGCGTCATCATTGATAAAATATTGCACAGATGTGATCGGTTGGTAATTATAAGGAACAAACTGAAACAACTGTACAGCTGCGAACTTCTTATCTTCAGAAAGTATCACATCCATGCGAATATTACCACTCGACTCGCTCTTTATAGCTGAACTGGCAGAAAATGAACCCGAATTGACCAAATTCATCAAGGATTCCATGTGCTTCAAATCAAAGAAAATGCTATGTTCTTTAGTAACGCTTCCAGTGGGCAAATAAACGACTTCCTTAGATTTCCAGAAGAGACGGAAAACGCCCATCAAAAACAGTCCCGTTCCAAGCACCATCAAAGCCATACTAACCGTAGAAGATTTATCTTCCAATCCAAAAGTTGAGCCGAAAGCTAAAATGCCGAGTAATAGCATTACAGAAGAAATCAAAACTCCAGAGGTACTGGTACGTTTAGCGATATCGGGATGTGAAGATGTAAATATAGTTGTATCAATTACTTGAGTAGTTGCCATAATATTTAAAGTTTAATTTATTAGTAAAATATAAAGATAAAAAGAATCACTGCCAGCATAAATGTATTACATCGGCAATCATAAAGAATAATACCAATAAACAAACTGCTAAATAATGATATGCCTTAAAGTAAACACATAGTATTCACTCGATGGTTGGCAATAGTAGAACGTTGTAGTGTCATAAATCCGTCCCAAATGGTGTGACAGGGAGTTATCACGATTAGCACAGCATTGCAACAGATTTCTCAATGTAGTGAAGTACTCACCAAGCTGCACACGTTGGACACGTGCCACTGATAACTGATGACTTTGCAAGTTTATCAATTCAGCAACAGGCGAACAAGGGAACTCCGGAGTGTTGATCTGCCCGCATTGTTCTATCGAATATGTAATAGAATTAGCGACCTGTTCCACTGTTTCACCAGTAGAAACATTGCCTGTAATATCATGAAAGGTAACTACCAGCAACAGAAACAATATTGTCTTTACAAATCTTGCCATATTTCCTACAAATATAACAGATTCTACTTATGAAAAGTTCATTCGGGAGATCTTTTAATTTATCTTAGGATTAGTAAACAAGCCCCAATAAAAAAGGCTACCCTCATGGAGTAGCCTCTTTTATATCTATAAGAATAATTGTCGAATTATTCTGCTGATTCAGCTTTAGGTTCTTCAGCTTTCGGAGCTTCAGTTGAAGGTGCTTCAACGGCAGCAGGGGCTGCATCTGCACTCTTTTTAGAACGACGAGTACGAGTAGCTTTCTTGACTACTTTTTCTTTAGCCATGTTTTCATTGTAGTCAACCAACTCAATAAAGCACATTTCGGCATTGTCACCCAGACGGTTACCAGTCTTGATGATACGAGTATAACCACCCGGACGATCAGCAATCTTAACAGAAATTTCTTTAAACAATTCTGTTACTGCAAACTTATCTTGCAAATTGCTAAATACAACACGACGAGAGTTCGTAGTGTCTTCTTTAGACTTGGTAATCAAAGACTCAACAAACTTCTTCAGAGCTTTTGCCTTTGCAACAGTCGTAGTGATTCTTTTGTGCTTGATCAAAGAGCAAGCCATGTTAGATAACATAGCGCTTCTATGAGAAGCAGTACGACCTAAATGATTGAATTTTTTATTATGTCTCATTTTTTATTCTTTATCTAATTTATATTTAGAGATATCGGTTCCAAACGACAGATTCAGACTTTCCAGCAAATCATCAAGCTCGGTAAGCGATTTCTTTCCGAAGTTTCTGAATTTCAGCAGGTCAGTCTTGTTGAACTGTACCAAGTCACCGAGAGTTTCTACGTCAGCAGCCTTCAAACAATTGAGGGCACGAACTGACAAGTCCATATCAACGAGCTTAGTCTTCAACAACTGACGCATATGCAACACCTCTTCATCAAACTCTTCATTGCCATCAGTATCATTACTCTCAAGCGTAATCTTCTCGTCAGAGAACAACATGAAGTGATAAATCAGAATTTTTGCAGCTTCTTTCAGTGCTTCTTTCGGATGTATAGAACCGTCGGTACTAATTTCAAGCACTAATTTTTCGTAGTCAGTCTTCTGTTCTACACGGAAGTTTTCTACAGCATACTTGACATTACGTATCGGTGTATAAATAGAGTCGATTGGAATTACATTAACATCCGTGCAATACTCGCGATTTTCATCAGCAGGTACATAACCACGACCTTTGTTAATTGTAATATCAATCTGCATAGTTGACTTAGAATCTAAATGACAAATAACTAATTCCGGATTTAACACTTCAAATCCAGTCAAATACTTACCTATGTCACCTGCTTTAAATTCACTGGAATTCTCGACAGTGATGCTCACTTTTTCGCTCTCGAACTCTTCAACTACTTGCTTGAATCTCACTTGTTTCAGATTCAAGATAATGTTGGTAACATCCTCTTTTACCCCAGGTACACTAGAAAATTCATGCTCCACGCCCTCTATTCTGATGGTAGTGATAGCAAAACCCTCTAATGAAGAAAGAAGAATACGGCGTAATGCATTACCTACAGTAATACCAAAACCCGGTTCTAACGGACGAAATTCGAATTTACCGAATCGAGAGTCCGCCTCCAACATTAATACTTTATCAGGTTTTTGAAATGCTAATATCGCCATGAAATTAATTATTATTTAGAATACAATTCAACGATCAAATGTTCTTTAATGTTCTCAGGAATGTCCGCTCTTTCAGGTACATGCAACATTTTACCAACCTTTGAAGCTTCGTCCCATTCCAACCAAGCATACCTGCTATGATTGAAACCAGCGAGAGAATTAGCAATTACTTCCAAAGATTTAGATCTTTCACGAACACCAATCAATTGTCCCGGTTTTACTGCATATGAAGGAATGTTTACCACTTCATCATCAACAGTAATATGTTTGTGACCAACTAACTGACGAGCAGCAGCACGCGTAGGAGCAATACCCAGACGGAATACTACGTTGTCAAGACGACCTTCCAGCAATTGAAGGAGTACCTCACCGGTAATACCTTTAGCAGTAGCTGCTTTTTCAAACAAATTACGGAATTGTTTCTCTAAAACTCCATAGGTGTATTTAGCTTTCTGCTTTTCACGAAGTTGCACACCGTATTCAGAAGTTTTTCTTTTTCTTGAATTACCATGTTGTCCGGGAGGATAGTTCTTCTTTGACAAAACTTTATCAGCTCCAAAGATTCCTTCACCGAATTTACGGGCGATTCTTGATTTTGGTCCAGTATATCTAGCCATTTCTTTTTAAATATTTAATTGTTTATTCATGAACTCAATTTGTTGCAGCCGCGATTACAGAGAGAAATTAATGCAATCCAAAAACAAAATCAAGATCATTGTAAGTTAAAGGTAAATTAAACTCTACGTCTTTTTGGAGGACGACAACCATTATGTGGAAGCGGAGTTACATCAATGATTTCAGTAACCTCGATACCAGCACCGTGGATAGTTCTAATAGCAGACTCACGTCCGTTACCTGGACCCTTCACATATGCTTTTACCTTTCTCAGGCCAAGATCAAATGCAACTTTAGCACAATCTTGGGCAGCCATCTGAGCTGCATAAGGAGTATTCTTCTTAGAACCTCTAAATCCCATTTTACCAGCAGATGACCAAGAGATAATCTGCCCTTCACTATTTGCAAGAGAAACAATAATATTGTTGAAAGATGAATGAACATGCAACTGTCCATTAGCGTCTACTTTCACATTTCTCTTTTTAGCTGCGACTGTTTTTTTTGCCATATTAACAATTATTATTTAGTAGCTTTTTTCTTATTAGCAACGGTTTTCTTTCTACCCTTACGAGTACGCGCATTGTTCTTAGTGCTCTGACCTCTTACAGGCAGACCAATACGGTGACGTACACCACGATAGCATCCAATATCCATTAATCGCTTAATGTTCAATTGGATTTCAGAACGAAGATCACCTTCTACTTTATACTCTGCACCGATAATCTCACGAATCTTAGCAGCCTGATCATCTGTCCAGTCTTTAACTTTCAGATCTTTATCTACACCAGCTTTATCTAAAATTTTTGCTGAACTACTGCGACCTATTCCATATACATAGGTCAACGCAATTTCACCTCTTTTGTTCTGAGGTAAATCTACACCAACTATTCTTATAGCCATATACTAAATTATTTTTTTTGCAAAAATAACAAATTATCCTTGACGTTGTTTATACTTAGGATTTTTCTTGTTAATAACATACAAACGGCCATTACGTCTAACGATCTTACATTCTGGCGTGCGTTTCTTTAATGATGCTCTTACTTTCATATCTAATTTTATTTATATCTAAACACAATTCTTCCTTTCGATAAGTCGTAAGGAGACATTTCGACTCTCACTTTATCTCCCGGCAAGATCTTGATGTAATGC
>CAKUYM010000173.1 GCA_934716785.1 uncultured Bacteroides sp.
AGCCCTGACTGCTATGCGCGAACGCGGGCTCCTCGACATCGGGCTCTCTCAAGAGTTTGGTGAGTTCAACCGTGCCGAACACGGGAAGGCTTACAACGCACTCCTAGGTTGGACGGAATGGACGGCGGGGCTCGCTCGAAAGGTGGAAATCATCAACCGTGCCGCAACGGCTCTGGCCGCTTACGACTTGGAGATGGGGCGCACGAACGACCACGAAGGGGCGATGAAGTTCGCCGACCACGTGCTCTACGAAACGCATGGGGACTACAGCTCCCGCAATGCGCCGCGCTACTTCAAGTCGAGCGACTTTGCCCGTGTAGCGACGCAGTTCCGGAAGTTCCAACTGATCCAGATCGGTCTCTTCGCGAGAATGTTCAACCAGGCGATTGATAAGGAAAGCCCGGAGAAACAGGCCTTTGCGCGTGCCGGTCTCGCGTACACCATGGGGGCTTTCCTCTTGGTGACGGGTGCCAAAGGCTTACCGGTTGTGGGGACGCTGATGCTTGCCTGTGGTCTCATGGGCGGGGCAGGTGACAATGACGAAGACTACCTCCGTCAGACGCTCAAAGATGCGGGGCTTGATAAGCCGTTGATCGACTTCTTCCTGCGTGGCCTCCCGGCAATGCTTGGAATGGACATGAGCGATAAGCTCGGTGCGGGTTACATGCTCCTGCCGTTCCCGTATCTTGACGGGCGCTCTGTCGTTGGTATGGGTGGTGAAGACGACGGCTACAAGGTGCTTGCTACGATCCTCGGCCCGGCGGGGAGCCTTCTCATGAAGGGCTACCGTGGAGCAGGGTATGCGTGGCAGGGTGACTGGGATAAAGCCGCCGAAAACGTTCTCCCGACTGGGTTCGCCAATGTTGCCAAGGCTATCCGCTTCGGTACTGAGGGGATCAGCTCTAAAGCAGGCGACGTGCTTATCCCGGGTGAGCAGTTCACGCTCTTTGATCTGGCGTCGCAAGCTGTGGGGCTTCCGTCCTCCACGATCACGAGCCGCAACCTCAAGGCTAGTTCGATGTACGCGCACAACGAGGCCTACACGCTCTGGGCAAAGCAAATCCGCCGAGCCTACGAGAAGGCCGTGGTGGACAAGGACTCAGCGGGGCGTGCCGCCGCGATGCGTGAATGGCAGAAGATGAACGCGGAGCGACGGGCTCAAGGCTTCCAACCGAACGCCATGACGAACCTCATCAGCTCCGTGAAGCAGCAACACCAGCGCGAACGGATGGCCGTCGGAGGTGTCGCCGCGAACAAGTCCAACCGTGGCTTCGCTAAGAAGCTGGATGAACTTTACTAGTGACGTAATCGGCCCACTCTTGGAGGAGCACTCTTCTTAACTCAAGGAGGGTGCTCCTTTGGTATGAACCCCCCACTTCATTCTCGACTTTGTGGTGGAGAGCGTGCTCACGGGTTTCACGGTTTTTCTGGTGTTCTGCACACCAAGTGCTGAAGGAAGAGCGAAAACCGTGAGCAGTGTACTCGACTCCTTGAGAGCGAAGATACCTCACAGCAGCGCTCCGTTCAAGATCTTTCCCAAAAGGGAATTCCGCCGTAAAGTCGAACAGTTCGTCCATTTGCGTGGGGTAGGGAATTTCCCAGGGGTCATCATCGCCGTCAATGGCGTCGGAGGTTTTTGTTCGCATCAAAGTGATGATGCGATTTTGTGTATCAACATCTTTTGTCCGTAGCGCAGCAAATTCGCCGGGGCGAGGGGCGCAAAGCATACATGCCAGAGTTACCCGTTTTTCCGGACTGCTCGGCAAGGCATATATTTCGGCGTAAAGGTTAGGAATTTTCTTCCAAGGGCACGCAGCAAAATGCTTGGTCTTGTGGGATTTACTCGCCGGAGCTAGTTCGAGATCAAGACAACCTTGCCAAGCGGTAGGGAATTCACCGGTGAACAGGCCTTTCTTTTTGGCGTACTTGAAACAGGCACGGAGGCACGTCAGAATGCGAACGGCTGTTGTTTTTCCCCAGTACGGTCTCACAACGTCGGCAATGTCTTCGCGTGTAATCAGGCCTAGTGCTTTGTCGCCTATGATTGGAAAGGCGTGTATCTCTATGGAAGAGCAGCTATCGCGAAACCAATCTTTAGTGCGAACCTTTCTGGTCTCAATATGCCACTGGAAAGCTTGTTTATAAATATCACGAAGTGTCGTGTGGATACCTTTAGCAGCGATGGCCTGCTTTTGGCGTTCAACATTTTCAAGGGCGCGAGTTACAAGCGGGTGTTTGTCCTCTGCGATCTGCTGGCGGATTTCAGCAGCCTTTGCCCGGGCGTCTGCCAAGGAGAGCACCCCCAGCCCGAGGTCATGGCGCTTTTTCTCAAAACTGAAACGGAGAAACCAAGTTCGACTGTTTCCTACTACGCGGAGGTAGAGGCCGTTTCCGTCAAGATGCTTGCCCTCAGGGAGGGTTTTAATTTGGTTGGCGCGGAGTCGGTTTACGAGCATTTCTTGTCCCTCTTTTTGTCCATCATTCGTCGTGTATACTCGACGAAAAACCCGTAAATTTAGTTTACTTTAAAAGACAGAAAATGCAAAATAGTTGTGTAATTACAGGTAACTACGTATAATTGGTTGTGGAGGTGTAGTTAGGGGAGGCAAATTATCCGAATCTGCGAAGATACAATAAAATCAAAGCATTACAGGTACAATCATTTTGCTTGTCCATCAGATTGTCCCCGCGACTTCGGTCTAAGAAAAGCCCCCGCAGATCTCTCCACGGGGGCTTACTTGTCTAGTTAGTTTTACCTAGTATGTATACATGCTGTATAGTTCATGTATAGTTAACTAGCCGTTATGTATAGTTCAATGTAGAGTTCGGTCTACTTCAAACACGCTCGAACTTCACCGACTTTCCACTTGGGGCGAGCCCCTTCATGGAGGCGGTAGGGCTTGGGAAAGCCGCCTCGGTCGACCCACTCATAGAGACAAGTCGCACTGATGCGGAAGTAGCGCATCACATCTTCCCGAGAAGCGAACTCATCGTCCTTCACCTGGGGATCCCCAATGTCAAGTTTGAACCCCGCCGGTCGTGTCGGAAAGAACCCCGTGGCATACGCCTTATCTCGAAACTCTTTCAAAGTCTTCAGCCGGTAGCGGGGGTCGCCCTTCTTATTGTCACGGCTGAAGAAGCCTCGAAGTTCCAATTGATAGAAGTAGCGGCGATTGATCCCAAGGTACTCCGCGCCTTCCTTCGCTAATAAAAGCGTGTTCTCGTTAAGAGAGTTGAAATCAATTTCCGTCATTTTCATCATCCTGAGGTTTCAAGTTATCCATCGCGTTGAGGTCAATCCGCCAGCACCGGCACTGCGAAGTCGTGATGTTGGTGTTCTTGCCAAGACTGCAACGCGCCTGACGATCTACCAAGACTCCTTTACTCTTTAAGCAGGCCGCCATGAAGTCGATGCTGACGCGGTTGGCGTTGCACCAGTCACGCACCGCTTTCGCAGAGAGGAACAGCGTGTTGTCGTACCAGGCATCTCGACGAGCCGGAGTCCCACGGATGGATCGGCCGACGATCCCATTGGAGTACTTCACCTCGTAAGGGGCTTCGTTTCCAACAATGTCGTACGTCGCCGTCTGAATGATCTGAGGGCTCAACTCATTCAACATCAGCCCGAGGGCATCCGTGGCAGACAGCGTGTTGGCTTCCAAGGTGCGCTGGAACAACTGGCGGGCCGCCTTGAGCGCAAAGGCCGTCATCTTGGGAATGTCGAACTCGATCACCCCAAGGTCTTTCATGATCTTCGCCGCCGTCAGCGTGCATACCATGTGGTTGCGGTAGAACCGGTAGCGCGGTTGAGCCATCAGATCCTTGTCGGCCTTTAAGTCTTCGTACGTTTTGAAGATGAGGTCGTGCACGTCGTCACGATGGGCCACCACGTACTTAACGAAAAGCTCCCCGGCGATGCCCATGTCTTCTTCCATTGCAGAGACCTGAGACGCCACGGCCATGGGGTCGAGGCTTGGAATGTCGTAGGTGTCCACGTTGATTTCAAAGATACGCATCACTTCCGCTTCCGTGTCGCCGTTCGTGGCAAGTCGGGCGGTGATCTGCGTGTTGCCGGTCAGAGCCGTGTGGGTGCGCCACTCGTTGCGGTCGCCGATGCGGACGGTGCCGCCGGAAGCCTTCATGCGCATCTTTTCCACGCCGGAAGACAACGCGTAGCAAAGCTCCGACAGTTCCCGGGAGTTCTTGTTCGTTACTTCATCAAAGAGCACAGGGAGGTTCCGGAGCGTCCCCAAGAAGTTCGCCTGAGCGTTAGCCGTGGCACCCTCTCGACCGCTGAAGGCCATGCCGGGCATCGGACGACCGTACGCGTAGAGCGCTGCCAAGGCCGCCGTCGTTTTGCCTTTGCCGGACTGGACGCCGGTAAGGACGCACGGGATGCCGTTGTAGAGCGTGTCGCAGAGGTTGACGAGCGGAGCCGCCCACAGCGAGCAGATCATATACTGCATGGGTTCCATGCCGTCGCGGTTGTAGATCGAGTTGATCTTCTTCGCGTACGACTGCACACTTCCGACGGGCGTCGGGAAGACCTTGGCGTGATCCGCCGCCGCACCGCTCAGAAGCACTTCCGTCACTTTCCCATCGGGAGAATAGAGACGCGTGCCGATGAGGAAAGACTTATCTTCCTGCCAGCCGAAGTGGCTGTAGGTGTTCATTACATCGGTGGAGTTCATCAGTCGTGCTACCTCGTCCTTGAGGTAAGCGCCCATGTTTCTCACCGAATCATTTGCGTTGCCTGCCATGATTTCGTACTGCCCTAAAAACTCCACCAGCTTGTTGCCCCCGGTGCCGATGATTGAACCGGGAATGTTGAACTCACGAATATCTCCTTTGGGAAGATGCGCACGGGTGGCAAAAGAGAATTCTCCCGTGACATCCCGCAGACGACGGAGAAGGTAGAAATGCACCCCGCAGAAGGGGTGCGGCTCCAACACGCCGTCGGCATTTTTGAAATATCGCACCATCTGACTGCCGTCCCAGCCGTATCCCGGAGGGCTCGGCGGAATCTGATAGGTGACGGTCTGAGTTTGTCCGGCTGAGTTCGTGCTCGTGACATCGACCGTGGTTTCTTTCTTTTCGGGTTCTTTTACCCCAAGCACCCAAGGGGTTTTGATCTTGCCTTTGTGAGGGCAGTCCTTGCAGCCGTCCGGGTTGCACTTACCGAAGTACTCGCACGTCGGAGGCGGGGAAGTCCAAGTGTTGAACCGCGTATCCACGTCGACATTCTGATGCCCGGTCTCGGCTCGTTTCTCCGTCCACTTGCGGGCGAGTTCAATGCCTTCGGCGCAGTGAGTGATGAGACCGATAACGCCGCGCCAGTGGTCGTAGCTTGCGTCCCCTTGGGTCTCCTGGACGACCTTTACCTGAGCGCAATGCTTGGCAATCTCTTCAGCAAAAGGCTTGGTAGTTGAGCCGCCGTAATCCGGCATCGTGTCCCCAACCATCCACGCAGGCACTTCCCCAAGGCCACCGACGGCTTCTGCTTCTTTCTCCACCAAAGCGAGGAAGTCAGCCGTTTGAATGGGTTCTTTCTGAGGAAGAGCAACCTTCACTTCCAAGGGATTCGCCGGGTCTTTCCGATTGTGGGTTCCGACTGGGCGAAGCACCGAGGCGAAGTCCGCCGTTCGCGTGGGGTCCGCCAAGAGTCCGTCAGCAGACATCAGGGCCTTCAGAGCGTTGGCAGTCCGTACCCATTCTTCCGGAGAGATCTCTTCGGAGAGGCACCAGTAAGCATGGACACCGCGACCGGAATTGACAATCATCGGAAAGGGGAGGGAGTGCTTTTGGCACCACGAGAGTATCGCCTTGGCACCGTCTTTCTGTGTGGCATAGCCGTGCCCTTCAGCTGCTTTGTCCGCCCCGCAGTCCACGTCAATCCAGAAGGCTTTCGCCGCTCTCCAATTCTCCGAGGTGCGGGTGATGAACTTTCCAGCTTCGTTCTTATACGGTGCTTTCTTAAAGGCGGCGCAGGCGTGGTAGACCGTAGCACCCTGCTGGTCACACTGCTCAGCGAAATCAACCGCCCCGGCAATGGTAGTAAACCCGCGATGTCTGAACCCTTTCTCTCCGGCCACTGCAAGCAGGTAAACACCCTCCGGTGGGAAGATGCTTTCAAAAAATTCTTGTGTATTCATTGCGGCCTTTTAGGTTTGAGAAAAATAAGGGGAGCGCGTGCTCCCCTTCCACGCGTTACGTGGGGTTATTCAAAGCCGAGGTTGTTCAACGCGGCATCGAGTCCAGCATCTGTTTCCACCACCTTAGCGTCTTCCCACGGAGCTTCGGCGGGCTTGGCGGCAGGCTTCTGCGTCTGGGCAACGTTCACAGTCGAACGAGCACCAGAGGGGGACGTACCCATAGCTTCGGCGATCAGCTGATCCGCCGGATCGACCACCGGAGCCGGAGTAGGGCGCGGCTTGCTTTCCATCTCCCGCAAGACCTGTTCCGCAGGGTCATTGGCGGGGGCGCGCTTCACAGGCTTCGGGGCCACCACGGGGGCTTCCGCCGGGGCCATAGCCGGATCAACACCAAAGACCATCTTATGGCACTCTTCAGATTCGGCCAGCTGCTTAACTTGCCCGAATGCTTCCTTGTCACTGAGGAAGCCGACCGGGCGGAAAAGTAAGTGGGGCGTAGCCTCGTCCATTTTGAAAGAGATTTCCGTAACGACCCCTTGGTAGGAAACATCAGTAACCTTACCGGTAGATGGATTGCGGATCTTCAGCATATTCTTGTACGCGCCAAGAGCCTTAATGGAGGCTGGCGGCACACGGAGAAGATAGAGCTTTTCGAGATTATCAGACGTGCACAGAGCAATACGAACGAAATCTGCACACGCCTTGCCCTTGCCGACGGCGCCATTGTCACCGCGAGACGTACCAAAGACGTTCCACTTGCAGGCGGCGCAGGTCTTGCACTGGGGCTCCGCAGCCGACGCGTCCGGAGCCTTGCCGTCGTTGGAGAAGCACGTGGGCTTCGCTGCTTCACCAGTGGCATTAGCGTTATACCCGTTGGCATAGTAAGTCTTCGACTTGAACGGGCTCACCTTCACGAGGACGGCGTTAATGTACGTCGCAGGCGAACGGGGATCGTTACGGCTCGTGAGGATTGTGCGAGTATCGCCTTCAACGACCGTAAATACTTTGCCTTTGATCGAGATCGAAGCGAATGCTTTCGATTCGTGAGCTGCCAGGTCATCATTGGGATGTTCTTCGGCAAGGAAAGCCGGGACACCGGCAGAAACCTGTTCAAAAGGGATGATGTCAGCCATTTAAATTCTCCTGAGATTGTTAAGCGCGGCGGAATCCGACCTTCATTTCACGGCGGATGACCACTCCCGGGGGCGTGTCCTGGTTCTCCGTGACGAAATCCTGCACCGCAGTTTTGTTGGCGCGAACGTCCAAAAGGTCGAACGCCAGATGTTCTCGAATGTAGTCCATGAAAGCAGACTTGTCCTGCACCGTGGCAGACGTGGCGACGGATTTATACACCGTTCCGGCGCTAGTCTTCATAGATTCAACCCCGGTATCGGAGAGAATCTGCAGGGCTTCGGCTTCCAGTTTTGCCAAGGCCTCGTCGTAAGGCTTCATGGCTTCAGCCTGCTGGGCCTTCAGTTCTGCTTTCTGATCGCGAAGGCGGACGTAAGCCGCCACAATGTCGTCGACTCGACTCATTTTTGACTCCTTTATTTTACGCGTAGTTTACACGTTGGAACGCCAACGTGCGTTTGTTTGGCTATAAGGGGTTTCCCTATGCTACCGACTGCTCGTTGACCATATCGAGGAGCAAGCCCTGCATGGACTGCTTTTTCTCAATGCGGTCGTAGACCCTCTTTTCCAGCTCGGTGGACACCAAGTGGACGATGACGGTGGAACGCTTCTGACCGGGACGCCGGACGCGAGCGCAAGCCTGTTGGTAGATCTCGTTGTTGTAGCAAGGCCCGTACCAACAGATCGTCGTCGCCGCCGTCAGCGTTAGCCCGTGGGACATCGTCGCCGGGTTGGCAATAATGACCTGCGGATTGTCCGTGTTCTGGAAGTTGTAGAACGTTTCATCACGCTGTGCCTTCGGCGTCTCGCCATCCACGATGGCTACTGTGTGACCATGCTCTGTCAGATAATCCGCTGCCTGGTGAAGGGCAGACGTGAAGGGGATGAAGACAATCGTCTTCCCTTCCGATTCGCAGACCACCTCGTCCAAGGCTTCCAAGCGGAACTTGCAGGGCACCGGCACAGTTTCACCGTGTTCCCCGTAGGCCGCACCACAGCAGATCTGCAGGAGCTTGGAGGCTTTCACCGCTTCGTTCACGGCGAGCACCTTGCCTTCCTTCAGCTCTGTGGCGAGCTTGTTCATCATTTCTTTGTACGCCTTCTTCTGCTCAGGCGACAACTCGGTTTCCCGAACCTGGATCACCTGCGGCGGCAGATCAATAGCGTCATCCAGCGAGAACCGGATGGCAGGCTGCATGATGCGGAACACCGTTTCTACAGCGTCCGGCTTGTTCACCCAATTGAACTGCCCACGCTGGTACATCACGAGGTCACGGAACCGTCCGAAATACTTCGGTAGGTCAGGATTGTTTGGTGTGACGAGCTTGATCTGTCCGTAGGCATCCGTAGGAGCATTGGGAATAGGTGAACCCGTAAGCCCCCAAACCCGGCGCTCCCCGTGGAACTGCTTGTTGCAGATGTCGTCCGCCGTCTTCCACCGGGCCGTAGACGGATTGCGGAACAACGCCACTTCATCAATGATGATGAGGTTAATGTCCGGGC
>CAKUYM010000174.1 GCA_934716785.1 uncultured Bacteroides sp.
GGCTCAGACAACGCACTGCATTTTTACTGGTTGCACATCCGGGGAAGTACATTACAGCGAGTACGGCAAAAGATAAGAATCGTTTCATTCGTTTTTAGTTTTTTATTCGTTGTTTTATGTTTCACGTCTACAAATATACAACATAAAAAAGCCTTTGTCAAGTCCTAAGAGACTATGGGCGTTCATAAATGAATGATTCCACACATAAACTCCTGTGTACTATCTCCTTACCAATAAAACTTCGCCTATGATGCCCGAAGAAACCAGCCTGTCTCCCGCTTTCACTATTTCGGGATAAGCATACGTGTAACGTTCCTCTTGTGGCAGGGAAGCATCACCGATCATACGGTTCGTCAACGAATTGACGACACGCAATTCCAGCGCATTATCACCTTCCCGCACGTAAGGAGTCAGATCAGCCTCCCAAGGCGAACACCAGATAGTCGAAACCTCCTTGCCATTGATAAAGACTCGTGCCATAGCTCCCAATCGAGGAATACGAAGTACGAGCTCTTCATCTTTATCCAACTTATCCAGTGTAATTGTCTTCTTATAGACAGCCGTTCCCGAATAATAGCGGATCCGGTCGTCCGCATTACACGTCCAATCCGTCAGCTCCTCAAACACAACTTCCCCCGGGCCTCCCCATTTGGGATCAAAATATACATTCCAACTTCCTTCGACAGGAACAACCGCTTCAGGGCTTCCAATCATCCGTCGGGAGATACCTTCCGTCAACTGGTCGGACGCTACGATGAAACCAGATTCATTGGCTTGCAAAGTAATCGTTACCGCCAAGCCATCTTTTCCCGGAGTCGCAGGCAAGCTGAAACGCTCTCCGGTAGCAGGATCCCAGAATTCGGCATATCGGGCATCAGTACGTAAAGTCACTGTACTGTTAAATACATTCTTACTATGATTATTCAGGAAGTAAACTTCCGCGTCAGCCAACTGCCGGTGAGCGAAATACACTTTGTCCTTAGGAGTATTGCCGCTCTTCAACGCTATATCCGGACGGATTCCCGCCTGCGCCAAAGCTTCTTCAAGGGACATACCCCAATAAACCGTTCCTTTACCATAAGCATGAGAACCGGAAGCAGCCATCTCCCCGCCCCACAAGCGATCTGCCAGTTTTGCATATTCTTCCGCATTTCCGGCATCTTTCAGCGAACCGGAACGAAGAGGTTTCGGGCCATATAGCGGCACTCCCTGTTCCACCAGTGAAGCAATATGTCGCAACGCTTCCAGAGTGACATCTCCGTTGCGCTGTACTACAAGCATCTGATAACTCATTCCGTCCGGCAATACAATACGTCCGTCACGCGCCTTCATGCGTTTTATCAACGCGTCTGCCGTACAGACATCAAAGTCATATCCTTCCGGTATTTCCGGCAAACGGTAAGTGAGCAGTTTCACCGGAGCGTTATCACCTGCGAAGATACACAAGTCCACAACAGGTATTCCCTTTCTCATCAATCCCGCGCACCGCGCCTGATAATCCCAGAACGGGCGGCTATATTCCCAAAACGTATTATTACGGTTCAGGCAATAGTGTCTGCCGCCTCCCGTACTTCCCGGAATCTTATCCAGCCATGGCTGATAAGCGGATGCACACACCACAAACTCATTCACTCCGAAAGCATAGGCATAATCAGCCAGGTTCTTCATTTCAGCAAATGACTCGTCATATCTCACATCCGTGAAAGCCTCTGCCGAAGCAATCCGCTTTCCATAGATATGTGCAGCAGATGCAGCTTCCTTTATATCATAGCTTCCATGTACATGATGCCCCCAAAACTCGCCCTGCGGTTTCTGCACCCGTCCTTTAGCCTGAAAGTTGTCAGCCACCAGATTCAATCCGTTACCGGAAGCCTGCGCTGTAAAATCAACTCCCGCCTGCCGACACAAGCTATCCAGCGTACCGTAATATTTCTCTGAAACCAGATCGGCTATCGTGCGACGCATATCATAGAAGAAACCGTCCGTCTCTTCGGGAGAACCGACAATATACCCCATCAGAGCCGGAAGATAGCGATGTATGTCATATCCTCTTCTCTGAAGGAATTCTTTCTCATAACCGGCAGTCCAGTTCTGCGAACCGGCTTCCTGGCTATCCATAGTCAAGCCTTTCAGCGGACATCCTGCCGCATTCAAAGTATCCAGAATCAATTTGAAATAATTGTCAAACTGTGCTTTGACTGCCACGGCAGAAAGTTTGTCACATTCCAGTCCTCTCATATTGGCACGTGAATGTTTAGTGACTCCTCCTGTCGGCACATGTCCGAATCTCAAAACCATCCATTCGCCCTCGGGCACATCCCATTGCAACTCTCCATCCTTACTCATCCGGGCAGTCAAGTCGATTACCTGCTCCGGATTTATCACTTCCTCACCGGAATATTCGGGTGTCTCGTCCGGCAAAACATACTCGGAGTAAAGTCCGGCCTTTTCTTCCCATTTATCGGCTTTCGCCCGCGAAGAAAGCACCACATCACCCAGATACATCTGCGGTTTCTTATCTTTCGGATGACACCAGTCATGCAGGTTAAGACGGAAATATCCGCCCTTCACCGCTGGGAAAGAAACGGTTTTCTGATTCCAGTTGCCGGACGCAGCTGCATAAACCGGCTTCAAGTCACATACCTTCTGATAATTTATTCCATCTTCCGAAACTTCCAGTTGTCCCAAATCCGGTTGTTCGATGAATCCTTGAGCAACGAATTTCTCCGTCGGTTTTCCCGGTACATTCATGGCGCCGCCACGGCTTTTACCCCGTGTACCTACGCGATAGGTAATACTACGTGCTATGAAATCATCTCCAAAATCAAGGTTTACGAACACGGAATGCCCCGGTTCCTGTGGGGGGATTGTCGTCAATTTCCTGCTTTTGCCAAACAGGGATTCAACGGGCAGTCCTGCCAGGTTGGTCGACAGCTTCGGGTTACGGGTCTGGTTTGTTTCATAAAATCCTTTATGAATAGGGAAAGCCAGCACCGCTACGTCCGAAAAGGACTTGCTGTCCGGTTTAGGTAATACTCCTTTAAACGAAGACTTTCCTTTTATGATTGTTTCAGTAGCTGTAAGTCTCTGCATACCCAATTCGGGAGTGATCCACGGGCCACCTGCCACATAGCCGTTGGCTATGTTGGCCTCAAAGGACAAGCCGACTCTCTTCGCTTCCGAAGCCGCAAACCGGAGCATGTCCCACCATTCCTGTGACATGGCGGGAATGGCATTTTCTCCCTTTCCGTGTGCCTGGTCATAATAGACCACTCCGCCTACTCCACCACGTTTATACGCTTCCAAATCGGCGGTAATTCCCTCTCTGGTGGTTTCCGTTTCACCGTGAAACCACCACACTTTCGTGCGGGTAGAGTCTTGAGGATTGGCAAATTCTTTCCATGCCTGCTCTTTTGTCGTTTTATCGGGAGTGCTTCCTGTGCAACTCTGCTGGGAGAATAACATTCCCATCCCCAAAAGTCCTATTACAATCTTTTTCACCATATACCTTTACCTTTAAAACGCTAAAGAGAAGCGGAAAAAGCCCGAGTCTCCTTTGGCATTTGATGCTGAATTCAGACCAAAAGTTTCATTTGTATAAAGAACCCGGTACATTGTTCTTCCGGTATTCGTAGATGTCTGATACCCTGTACCGGCAAAAGCTTCTATCCACAAAGCCGTTCCCCCGACATTAGCTAATGATGAATTAATATCGTCTTTATTCTCGAAGATAATATCCAATTCCTCCACAGAAGGCAGATACCATCCGGAAGTAAGGCTCGGAGCAGGCATTAATTGCGAGTACGTAGATATATTACTAATCATATTCGTTGCTGCATTGCCATTTATCACATGCATTTCTTTCAATGCCTCCGTATTATTATATCCTAAAATACAACCATATTCAGGAACTTTGTTCCCGTTTCCCCAAAAATATCTGCTATCTAATCCATTATCCGTAAAATACTTAGCATAATCTAATTTTGAATTCGAGGCAACACTTGTCGCAGTGGCATTTGATTGGTTTATTGCATAAACCAACCCATGCACACAGTTAGGATAATCACGTTTCAAGGCATCCTTTTCTTCAACTGCTTCAAGAGTTTCTTTATATAATACGGACGGTTGCGGATTTCCCACATAATATACAATACCAATACAATCATCCGGCACTTCTTCCGGCGCGCAATCCCGGCTTACAAGATTTCCATCCGCACAATAGTAATCACCTACTTTCAATTCATACTCTTTCACTACATTTCCACCGTCAACCATGAATCTTTTATACTTTCCGGCAGCAATAGCAGAATTAACATTATACTTGCTGTCACCCAGCACACCTACAATATCGGGAGCCACAGCCGGTTTCACCAACATACGGTACGAACCATCGTCCGCACGATAAGGCTTTATCTCCTTGCCACTTGCAATTTCTTCCGTATAGAACGCAACGTCTCCACCCGGCTTTATGGCATAAATCGTACCTTTCAATTCCGGGTTAGTAAACTTGTACTCTGTGCCGGGTAAAGAAATCACCGCCAAGGACATACGATGTACCATATTCAACTGAATGAGAAACTCGCCCTTATCCCCTTTGGATATAGTACTTCCAGAAGAAGTCATCAAATCTGAATCCGCAAAGTTCTTCTTAGTTGATTGGTCTTTTCCAATATTCCATCCCGCAACCGTTGAAGCAAAGAAATCGGCTTCAACAGAAGTGATACCTACATTCTCCCTGTATGGGAAATAGGCATAATAAGTAGCCTCCTTCAATGTTCCTTCATACTGTAATTCTGTAACCGGCAACCAACCTTCTCTTGTCAGTTCCACTTTCAGATTATTTACATCACTCAAGATTGTATTATCTTTCACGGCAAAAAGTCCGATGCAGTCTCCTACTTCAAAAGTCGTACTATAATTCAAGTCCGTTACAGCCCGTGATGCGGAAGATTCCGCATTTTCCATGCCTTTATCACACACATTTATAACAAGTCCCTCCGTGCCGGACATTGCCGGCAGGCTTTCATCCTCATTCGAGCAACCGCTCCATGCCACCATTGCAGCCAAAAACAAAGCGGTAGACAAAACCTTATATTGCTTCATAATTAATTCCTTTATTCCAATTGTTCCCATATATCAATCACTATCAAGAATGACTCACGAAATCGGCGTAGTTTCTATAATTTCCTCTTCTTCATTCCCCCATTGCGTCGAGTTCTTTTCCACAGTAACAACAATCTTCTGATCGCCTACCGTAATATTGTAGACAGACTTAAACCCACCGGTCAGATTGGCATCTCCTTCTTCCGGGGTATAATAAAATGTTCTTCCGCCCATTTGGATCTTAATGAACTTCTGTCCTTTCATATCCTGAGGAATCAACAACGCGTGACAAGTATAAACATACCCGTCGGACGAAGTCACTTTTTTCGGAGTAATCACATTGCTTTCTCCTTGAGAAACGGACAGGATACCATCGGACACACGGCCCGAAAGATCCGAATTTTCAATTGTAACGACCGAGTTCGCCAATTCAGTCTCATTCTTGCCGTTTCCTTTCAGGTTCACAATTACCTTGGCCGTCAGATGTTCGAACGGCAGTATCTTATTACCCTGCAAAGAAACCTCCGTCGCAGTGTATAATAAATCCGATTGCTGAAAACCGGCTCCGGACTGATCCGCCTGCACACTCCATGATGCGGGCAGATTATTTCCTTCAGTCGCAGGATACCAGGCCGTTACAACCTGCGGTTTTAAAGGCACGGACCAAAGTAAGCGGTCCTCTTCATTTATGGGTTCCAACGTACCGGCTACATCCGTTACCTTGTAAGTTACCTTCTTTTCTCCCATATTCAGAGAAACCCGCTCAGTGCCGTCACCTGTCCATGAATTTTCAGAGCTGGCACGTGTTTTCACCTGATTCACCTGCGCTGTCAGTTTCATTATAAGATCGTTACCAACAATTTGCTCTTCGCTCTCATTCGTGCAAGAAGAAAGACCGATTACCCCCAACAAGTATAATAACCGAAATCCTTTCTTACTGATAATATATCTCATATTCATATCTTTTTTCTCTTAGTGATTTATTAATACATTCCTCAATCTTCATAAGCGGAGCCATTGTGCTCGCCTTCCTCCGGTTTCCAGTCACCGATATTACCGGGACCGACCTCCATACCTTCGCCATTCAATAAATCTGAGCCAAGATAGAATCCGGTATGAGTAGGCTGGTTATATCCCACATTCTCGTGAACGGCACTCAGACGATAGATATGGTCATACATCAGCGGGCGGAAACGATACTTAGTCTCCAGATTGGTGGTGAAAATACGCAGTTCCGTATAATCCGGAGTCACGTAAATCATCTCTTCCCGCCAGTCTCCCCAGAAATCCGCGTAGAACACCGGATTATTCTTTGTTCCCTGACCGGTAGTCACATTATAATCACCCTTTGAGAACAGGACATTCGGTTCTCCACCTGTTCCATAATCCACCACAAAACCACGATCCAACAACTGCCGGTTCAAAGAGCCGCTCCACCAGATTCCCATATTATACGTCCAGCTATCTCCCCATTTATAACGGGGAGCTTTTTTTGCCAACACTTCCCCTTTACATGAATAGAGCTTACCCGCCGGTTCTGATGACCAGATCTCACATCCCGGCGTTTCCGGATCAATATCAGCCACCATACATCGGCCGACATCTCCATTACCCGGAATGCCAACCAAGACTTCTCCGGTAGCGGCATCCCGCATTTCAGTACCGCAGTCACCATACATATCAGGACCCTCGTGGCAAGTGACTACTTGTAATCCCTCCCGGCTAGGATCAAATTTTCCCAAATGTAAAGCATCACCATGTCCCCGTCCCGTAGAATAAAGTCCGGTCCCATCATGGTCTATGGCACATGCTCCATACATAATCTCGTCCTTTCCATCATGGTCCACATCGCCAACCGCCAAGTTATGATTTCCCTGATGCACATACTCCTGATAGTTGGGATAAGTATCGAAATGCCAGCGCTTGGTCAACTTACCATTAGCGTAATCAAGTGCCACAATCTGGAAATTCTTGTAATATCCACGGCACATTACAATACTGGGTGCACTGTTCGGAGAATCAAAATGTCCCGTTGCCATCAAGAAACGGTCGATACGGTTTCCATAATTATACCCATCTCCCCAATATCCGGTCCAAAGTAGTTTATCCCCCCGTGAAATATAATCCGTACGCGCCAATTCGGCTCCCGTGGTTCCATCAATGATAGACAAGAATTCCGGTCCGTCCAGAATCTTTCCATAAGCGCCGCTTTCCGGATTGGTATTTACATAATAAGTAATCCCGTCACCATCTACGTCGCCAATCACAGTCCCGTCTCCGAATTTTGTCAATTCAGATGTACGGACTGCCAATTCAGCCTTTCCGTCGCCATCCAGATCATACACTATAAACGAAATATAATGAGTTCCCTGACGGATATTGGGACCTAACTCCACTCTCCACATAAATGCGCCATTATCTAACCGGTAAGCTTCCAGCAGGGCACTGCCCGGTGCAAATCCGGAATGCGCATTGTCAATTGACACGGTCTGTCTTTTCACTACAATCTCATATTGCCCATCTCCGTCCAAATCCCCAATCGCCGCGTCGGAAACCTTATATCCCATAACATCTTCACTGCCACTTTCATCCTCATCCTCATTTTCACCCGGGACGCCTGTCGCCCCCGAAAGAGGCGGCAAGTTTTTCATATTCAGATGAATGGATTTGTAGAAAGTCGCAGCCATTTCAGGAGTGAATTTATAAGAACCGAGAGCCTCTCCGGAACCGGAAAAACGTAATTCATAGGTATTTGTCTTTGACACGTCTACGGATAAGTCCTTATAATTTGTACTTTTAGAGATCGGCGTGGAATTCAGTTTCTTAAACTCACCTCCATTCACGCTTCGATAAATATCATACGACGCATCATTCGGATCGTCCTTCATCCATTTCCAACTAACCAATGCTCCCAGTTCACCGTGAGCAGGATCATAACTGACCATCATCCCCCGGGTATCAAACATAGTGATATCGGGATATTCCACCACCGGAATTTCAGGAGTTAGCGGCTCTGACGATACCACCTCGTCATCCGAACATGAAGTCCAGAAAAGTATAGCTCCACAAACAAGAACGAATATTTTTCTCATATATATCTTTTTTATCATTAAACCTAACAAGTAATCATATTAATGGGAAGAAGACGTTTTACTTAAATCCCAAGGAACGAAATAAGCTCCCGCTTCTATTTTACTCTCCACTTCAGCGCGTTTGGCAGGATCCGTATACTTTTCACCTACATACTTGGAGATAATGCTATAATCATTCCAACGTCTTGCTATCCGGAGCATAATCGGATATGTCTTTCCCTCACAAGGAAATTCCAACAAGGCCTCTTTCAATATTTCAAGGTCATTATGCCTCTTTATGTCCATATCCGTCTCTCCGTCACCTTCACGCCACATATCACGGTCACCAAGATTCAAGATTCCCCGAATCCCCCTATCTTCATAGGTACGGTAACTTCCCTCATCTGTCAAGTTTTTCCCCCAATCGTTAGTGAAACCTGTGTTTTTCCAGATCTTTTTATCCGCATCCGTAACTTTCGCCAATGCACCGTATGTAAGATAGAACCCTTGATTCATCAAGACATCGGCAATCTCAT
>CAKUYM010000175.1 GCA_934716785.1 uncultured Bacteroides sp.
CTGTTTTTCCGTCCAAATAGATAGCATTGCTATTGCCACGATCATTAATAACTACATAATCATTAGTTACGGCAATACCTGTTGTCATATTGGAACTTGTAATACCTACATCTGTAAGTTTCTTAGCCCAAAGCAATTTGGCACTGTTAGCACGAAGTCCTGCAGCAATCTTACTCGGAATTTCTTTCTTAACTGTGTACACAGACTGAGAAGTACCGTTTTGAGCTGTCACTGTCAGTTTTTGTTCCTGATCATAGTTTAAAGCTATAGTTGCCGGATCAGGTGAAATAGTAGCTCCATGTGAAATGGAAACATCCGCTACCGCTTCTCCTATACTTTCCACACTTATCAAGGAGATTGTTTTGGCGCTCTCATTGATGATTCCCGACAATCCTAAACTTGTCAGATTGAACTTCGTAATTGCACACTCATCACTTTTACGAATCTCTGCCACTATTTTATATTCAGTGCTTGTGCCGCTCTGATCTTTCACCGTTATAACGTTTTCTTTCGTCATATCCAAGAACAATAATGTAGGATATACATATACATTATTATCCAAATCAGCAGTCACACGCATCTTCGTCAGGTCAGACATTTGCAAAACATTATCCGAAAGTCTGGGATAGTTGTATGGAAATACGATGGTGATTACATGATTTACATAATCTATCTCACTGGTGAAACTATTGTCATCACTGTCGTCATCCAAGAAGGATAATGTCAAACTATTGATTATATTCCTTTCAACAGTCGGATTGAATTCTTCCGGGCTATGACATGCACTCACACCCATTAGAAATGCAATGACTGAAATTATTGATAATATTTTATTTTTCATTGTACTAAGATTTTAGTTATTTCCATTCATCATATTGCTCAATTAATGCATTATTCTTTAATTCAGAAGTCGGCACCGGCAAAACGTATAATTTCTGTGGGAACTTACGATCCTGTCCATCACAATCAATGTATTCGTATGTACCGTTGGTAATCTTAAGACCATGGCAACGATAGTTGTTATATTCTTTGTGAGCCAATTTCCAACGACGCATATCCCAAAACAGATGACCTTCGTATGCAAGTTCAACTTTACGTTCATTGCGATAATCATTGAACCATTCATCACCTGTAGAAGTCTTCGGTGGCAGCCCTACTCCCTGGCGAGCACGAACACGGTTCAATAAGGTCAGTGCCTCAGAAGGTTTTTTAAGCCAATATGCAGCTTCAGCCTTATTCAACAAAACTTCGGCAAATCGGATTTCCACCCATGCCTGAGAACTTTTTGTTCCTTTGACATCAATCAGATTCTCATCCAGCAACTTACGCAAGAAGTAACCGGTGGTTGTTTTTCCATAAGAGTATGACTGCTCGCGATAGGCCATGAAAGCTCCGTTTGTTCCGCCTACGCTACAATCCATCTTCCTGCCTTTCCATGTGCAACCGCGATAAATAACAGTAGCGGCAAAGCGAGGTTCCAATTGATCATAAGGAGGTTCTTGAGTTGTAGTGCCGTGCCATGCGGACCAGTCTACTTTATTTCCGTTTTTATCCTCGTAAGACTCTACCATTTCCTGTGTCGGAGTGCCTAACGCACCATAATCATAACCGTCGCACTGTGGCACATAATACTGGTCAAAGGTATGGTTGGGACCACTGTCTTTATTGTAGTCAAACTCCAGAATGGCTTCCTTATTATTACCTTTCCAAGCATCAGCATAATTATCCATCAAATCATACAACTGCAATTTTTCCACTTCATCAGCAGCATCGTAAGCATCTTGCCAACGCTCGGCATACAGCATTGCACGTGATTTCAATGCGTAAGCCGCACCCTTCGTCACTCTTCCCTTGTTGGCTGCATCCCATTCTTTGGGAAGATTGGCTGCCGCAAAATCCAAATCGTCTGCAATAAATTGCCAAGTTTCTGCTGCGGTACTACGCGCCTTGTCATTGGAAGTAGGAAGATCATCATACAGGATGACACCCCCATGGCGTTTTGCCAACTGAAAATAAATATAAGCGCGGAAGAAACGCACCTGAGCCTCCCATTTCAGATTTTTCTCATCCGGGAATGTAGAGTATTTCTTCTGCATAGCCAAGAATTGATTCATCTGGCGGATATTACCATAAGCCAAATCACTGCTCCAAATGTTGTAAAGACACCCGTCAGGACTGATAACATCCGGATTAGTAACATAGTTATTCGGATGTCCGGCTCTATTTCCCAAAGCCACTGAACCATATTTGAATGTCTCGGTCAAGCTTTCCGTCAGACTTCCCTGAAACTGAGCCTCCCCAAATTGTCCGTATTTATGCAGATATGTATAGAATGCGTTAACGTATTTGTCTACATATGCTTCATCTTGCCAAACAATTTCGTCACTAACGGTCGTAGTCTGCTCCACACCGTCCAACCAGTCATTGCACGAACTTATACTAAAGCCTAATGCCAATGCCAATGATATATTTAATAGTATTTTTTTCATATGCTCCGTTTTTAGAATGTTAGTTTTACACCTACCGTATATGTTCTCTGTTGCGGATAGTAACCATTGTTCACTGCCGGAGATTCCGGATCTATATTGTATTTAGTCAGTCCACTGAAAGTTAACAGGTTATATCCTTCAACATAAAGTCTCAAACCTTCGATACCTGCCGGTTCCAACCACTTTTTGGGGAAGTTGTAACCTATCTGTGCAGTCTTCAGACGCATATAGTTACCATTCCTATACCAGAAAGTTGAAGAGAAACCATTGTTGTTACTCGGTCCTGAAATTTCCAAACGCGGAAATTCCGCATTAGTGTGCTCGGGTGTCCATGAGTTCTCTACCAGGAATGTAGGTGAGTTTCCACCATGATAGAACGGTTTCGTAAATGAAGTATTATCTTGTGTACCAACAGAACCGGTAGCCGTATATTGACCTGTCAATGCGACTACATTGCCCAATCCCCAAGAGAATAACAAGTCAAAATCAAATCCTTTCCAATTACCGAACAGATTCAAAGAACCGGTATGCTTCGGAGTAGCACTCTTACCTACATAACCTTGGTCTTGTGCCGCTGTAATAATACCATCTCCATTTCTATCCACATATTTAATATATCCCGGCAATGCCTTATAGCCTCTTACCGTTGCCGAATTGGCAATTTCTTCTTCACTTTGGAACAGTCCGTCTGCTATAAACCCATATTTTGCTCCTATCTGTTTTCCTGTCAAGCGCTGATATTCAGGAGCATTGTCCGAATCGCCCACATATTTCAGCCAACGGCCGTATGCATAAGACCAAATCAACTTAGCGCCATAATTAAACTTATTGATATGGTTGTAATGAGTCAATGTGACATCAAAACCCTTATAATCAGCCTTGTTCACATTGGCAGAGCTGAAATAATATCCTCCTCTTGAAGGCGCATATGCTCCAGTTACAGTAGCAAGTTTGTCATATTCATATTTATAAAATACGTCGAATTCAACTCCCAACAGACCATTCCACAGGGTGGCGTCTACACCGACGTTATAGTTCAGACACTGTGCCCATGACAAATTGGGATTACCTAATACTGAAGCATACATCATGCTTTGGCTGCTACCACCAATGACAACTGCATTTTTGTTAATCCCCATCGTATTTCTCCATTGGAAAGCGCTTACTCCACTTGTGGCTGTTTTACCGATGCCGGCTCTTAACTTCAGGTTATTGACCCAAGAAGCATTAAACCAGTTTTCATTGTTGATTCTCCAACCGGCAGAAACACCGGGCAATGTCACCCAACGTTTATTCATACCGCCAAACAGATAACTACCGTCATGACGGAGGGAAGCTTCCAAGTAATATTTATCGTCATAGTTATAATTCACACGACCTACAAAACCTGCAACTCTGGTATGTCCGCTATATCCTCCGATAGAGGGGAATTTCTCCGCGCCGTTTCCTGTTTTATTCGTGATCTGATTAAGCTCATCCAATTGGATAAAGTCAAGGCCATAACCGGTAGCACTCAATGCATTGCTCTTATTCTCACGGGTCTCTGCCAAGAACATAGCACCTATAGAATGTTTTCCAAACTTATTGTCGTATGTCACGCTTGACTGTGTGGTAAATGTATAACCCCGAGAAGCGGATTCGCTCAAACTGATTGAATTGCCGGATGCGTCGGTACCTTTATAGTAAGTTAATGAAGTACTCTCAATAGTCGGAAGATTCACAATCATTACTTCATAAGGATTGCTGAGAATCTTGCTGAAGTTGTATGTCAAGTCATAGGCTCCTTGAAATTTAAAGCTTAATCCCTTCAGCCATGGTGCGTCATATTTCAAACTGAAGTTAGACTGGATATAAGAATAATTGGATTTTCTGTATCCGGATTCATTGATAGATGCCAACGGAGCTACCGGAGAAGAAGCCGTCGGAGTGGATACATTATATATTTTTCCTTCATATTCGTAAGTCTCAGCTACATAAGGCAAAGCACGGATCACTTGTTGCGGAACATTATGCCAGTCATCGGGATCGGCTGAATAGCGTGGCGAATCTCTTTTCTCAATACGACCGGATACTCCCAATGTGAAAGTGAGGCTTTTGGTCAACTTAGCGTCAATGTTAGAACGAAGATTCAAGCGATTGTAACTATAGTTATCAATGTTACCATCTTCATTCAGATAGCCGATAGATGCAAAGAAACGCACCCTGTCACTACCACCGGTTGCTGAAATATTATGGTGGGTACGAGTACCGGTACCAAATACTTTATCATACCAGTTTGTATTTCCCCAACCATCAACTCCATCTTTCATCTTCTGCACCATTTCTGCTGTAAAGACTTGAGAGTCACCTTGCAATTCACGGGCTTTATTATACCAATAAGCATAACCAGGACCATCCAACCATTCCTGTTGTTCCGCATTCTGGCTGAAACCGACGGAACCTGTATAAGTAATAGACATCTTTTCAGTTCTACCTTGTTTCGTAGTTACAATAAAAACACCGTTGGCGTCCAAACCGTAAACAGCCACAGCCGAAGCATCTTTCAAGACAGAGACAGATTCTATTTCATTGGGGTCCAAGCCGTTGAAGTCGGCAGCAGTACGACGGATTCCATCAATCACGTATACAATGCCTGACTGTCCGCGCATGGTCAATGTTGCATTATCAGATCCCGGCTGGCCACTGGACTGTACGGCTGCAACTCCGGCAATACGTGCACCTACAACATTACTGATACTCATTGTCGGGGCCTTCAACAACTCTTTATCCGATACGGTAGAGATTGCGGCGGTAATACTTCCACGTTTCTGAGTACCATATCCCACAACCACTACTTCATCCAACGAAGCGACATCATCTTTCATGGTTACCGAAATAAAATGTTGGTTGTTCACTTTGATATCCTGTGTATTCATACCGACATAAGAGAATATCAATACGTCATTATTTCGGGCATTGATACTGAATTTTCCATCCAAATCTGTGATAGTACCACTGGTTGTACCTTTTACAGATACAGAAACTCCGGGTAATGGCTCACCACTACCATCATTGACCAATCCTTTTATTACGTTTTGTGCCATAGCATTGCATATGCACATGAACGCCATAAACAATGAGGTTATAAACCTCGGATTCCATTTGATTCTTTTTTTCATTACATTATAATATTAGATAGGTTTATATAATAAAATGTTCACAATACCGTTCATATAAATGTCCGGCTTGCAGATAAGCAGAATTAGGACTCATGAAATGAGAGAACTCAAACGTGATTGCATTCTCCATTCCCGCTCTCCGCGCAGCATCCAGTTTCAGCAACAGTTTTTCCCATTTAATCGGTAAGAAACGAATAGGCATGTCCCGATCAAAAGATTCGATATTGGTCCAGCATTTCATATCATACTTATCAGCCAGTTTCTTATTAACAACCAGATAATCATATAATTCGTGATAGTATACCTGACCGTCCTGAAACGCCAAAATATCGACTGCTCCCTTTACATTATCCAATATTTCGTCCCATTCTTCTTCATGCTCCTTCACTGACAAGGCCTTGTCGCCAGCCATCACCTGATCTGTCTTTATTCCATGTATATACGGTGAAACTAAAGTTGTCAGATTGCCGGAGACATTCTTGGCATGCTTCCCGACCTCAGCATAAATTTTTGACATATTCTTCGTTCGACGACTGATCTCCTGAGACAAATACCATCCTTGGAAAGATTTATGACGACCATATTTTTCCCATACTTCATCAATCAAAGCCATGTTCAAATCTATTTCTTTCTGAAACAGCCCTTCCTGCCAGTATTTTCCTGAATCGTACATTCCAAAGTAGAAAGCCATACCGTATTTATCGGCTAATGTCAGAAACATTTCAACCAAATCCACAGGTGGATAATACACATCCTCTTTCCCTAACAGACACTGGAAAGGAGAAGCGATCCATTTTCCAAGACCGGCACGAATCAACACAACGGTATTGATTCCCATTTTTTTCATAGCTTTGAAATCTTTGTCCCATTCTTTGGTACCCCAATTCTGGTGCGGAATATCCCAACTGATTTCATCCAGAAAAGTCGCTTTTATGGGCATGCCTTTCAAAGCATTCGGAGTGGCAAATGTCTCAAATGTATCCTCTTCAGATGTCTTTTTTTTGAGGGGAGTACATGCTGACAGAAGTCTGCTGCCTGCAAGTAATGAACATGTGGCTATTGCAGTTTTTAGAAAATTACGCCGTCCGTCCATATATTATTATACATAAATAAAAAACTGACTATAAATTCTCTAAAACTTTCCAGCATTGGTACAAACCTCTCGGAACATGGAAACAGCCTTTCCACTTACCGCCTTTCAGTGGCAACAGTACTTCTCCCCGACGGTTCAGATAGCCAAACCACTCAGGGTATTCGGAATCCTTGAAGTGGGTCCAGGTGTAGTCATGCACTTTCTCAAACCATTCCAAACATTTTTTATCCCCTGTCAACTGATAGCCTTTGAGGGTTGATATCAGAGACTCAATGTGTACCCACCAAAGTTTCTGATCCCATTCCAATTGTTGAGGAGGAAAGCCGTTGCGGTCCATAAAGTAATAGATACCGCCATACTGCTTGTCCCAGCCATAGTCAAGCATCGTCAAGGTTACATTCTTGGCTTTTTCTATCAGGTCCGGACGATTCAGACGTTTGCCCAAATCCATGATAAACCACATCGCTTCAATTGCATGACCGGGAGTCACCTGACGACCTTCGAAACAATCAACCAGACTGCCGTCCACATCGACATTCTCCACAATAATGCCACCCAACTCAGGGCGATAAAAGACATCCATCACTTCATGAATGCAGGTCTCCATCGTCTGTTCCAGATAGCCGGGTTCCAGAAGATGCTCAATCTCCAGAGCCAGATTGCAAAGAATCATCGGGAGAGCGAAGTTCTTCAAGTTACGGGTGCCAGGATGAAGCTTATTCCACTTGCCTTTCGGATTATCCACCTTAGAAAGGATGATGTCAAAAGTCTTCTTTGCTATGTCGGCATATTCCCGGTTCCCAGTTGCAAGGCTCAGTTGTCCGAAAGCCATCGTTGCGAAAGTGTACGAGAATATATTGTAGGGCTCTACCAACGGGCTGCCCGAACGGTCGAGCGAAAAATACCAGTTATAGTTTCCATCATGACCGTATTTCTTTAGGAATTCACCGCCCTGAACGGCACAGTCCAGCCATTCCTGACGTTTTTCCACTTTATTATAAAGCATGGAGAACATCCACACCTCACGTCCTTGCAGCCAGATAAACTTATCCGTATCGAAAACCTTCCCGTCACGATTCAGACAGGTGAAATAACCGCCATATTCACTGTCTTGGGAATGGTCGAGCCAGAATGGAAGGACACTGTCCAACAACTCATTCCGGTACTGATTTGTTAGTTTCTTAAGATCCATAGTATTATTTTTATTAAATAAAAGGTACAGGTACATCGAAGACGGAGAAACGTTTCTTGAATGGCCATACAAAAAACGCCTTCAGATTATCTATACTTCCGTTATTCTAAATATTACGCAATTATGTTTTTAATTAAAATAAGTTTTTCATTAATAATATAATTTAGTTACAGCGTATTGTAATTATTAATATCACAGTGCAAATATAGATACATTTATTAAATAAACAATATATAATAAAAAATATTTTTATATGTGTCTTGATTAAGCATTTAGTTATTAAAACAACATTATACTATAATTTTCTAAAATACAACAACTTACAACCAAATACACAAAACAGCTTATAATACACAAAACAGCTTATACTAATCTTTCAATTATAAGATTTATTTTATATAAGGTATTAATACCATTGAAGCGATGTAATCTCAAAATTAATTTCGAAATCTTTCATTACACCTATTAATAAAAAAATTAATTAATAAATCCCCAATATGATCTATGCAACGCTTTATTCTCCTCCTTCATTTATCAAACAAATAGTCCGCTGATAATCAAGTATCATGCTACTATAAGATAATTGCCCTTCACCGGTTTCACCTACTCTCGAAATGCCGATGAATAAGGCAATAGCGGGTGAAGGGAAGGGGGGTGAAACCGGGCATAATCGGTTTCACCTTGTTTTTTCAAAATATCCCTTGAGCAAAAACAAATATCATTATAGCTAATCCGGATATCATTATAGCTAATGGAAATATGGTTATAGCAAATGC